>CAMWRN010000261.1 GCA_947176675.1 uncultured Clostridia bacterium
GCTTACAAGTATATTGTACACCATATCACTTACGTTGTCAATACCTTGTAAGCAAAAGAAAGGATTTTTTATATGAAACTTATTATAAGCGAAAAACCAAGCACGGCACAGACCATAGCCCACGCCGTGGGAGCAAGAGAGAAAATCTACGGAGAGGGAAAAGAATTTTGCTACAAAGGCAGCGGCTATTATGTTGTGAACGCAAGAGGGCATTTGTACGGTCTGGGACTGCCGCAGGATTACAGCTACAGCAAGTCCTACAAGCTGGAGGAACTGCCCATATTCCCCGATTTCAAGATTTTTCCCGAAAACGAAAACGCCGAAAATCTCCGCAGCCTTATTTCACAGCTTATGGCTCTTGACGAGGTTGACGAGATAATATGCGCCACGGACGCGGGGCGTGAGGGCGAACTCATATTCCGTCACATCTACGCCGCAAACGGCTGTAAAAAGCCTGTCAAGCGTTTATGGACTAACTCTATGACGGACGAGGCTATCACGGAATGTATGAAAAACCTCCCGCCCGACAGCGATTTTGACGGCGAATATTACGCCGCTCTTGCGAGGGAAAAGGCAGACTGGATAATCGGTATGAATTTATCGAGACTGTACGGCGTACTGGACGGTTATCCACACAGAATAGGACGTGTTAAAACTCCCGTTCTTGCCATAGTTGCGGAGCGTGATAACGAAATATCCGAATTTGAAAAGACGGTTACATACCGCCTTGAAATGGAGAACGGAGCAGTATCACAGCAGTTTTGGAATACTCCCGAAGAAGCGGCAGGCGCAAAGGTTATCAGCATAGGCAAAACCGCTAATGTGCTTTCCGCTAAGTCCGAGGAAAAGAAAATAAACCGTCCGCTGCTCCACAGTCTGACAACGCTTCAGCAGGAGGCAAACCGTGTATACGGTCTCACCGCCAAGCAGACCCTTGACGCGGCGCAGAGCCTTTACGAAAAAAAGCTCACAACATATCCAAGAACAGACTGCAATTATATCTCCGAGGATATGAGGGAAAAGGTCAGCCGCGTTCTTGATGTTATGGAGGACAGAGCGGAGTACAGAGAACGTATTGAAAACCTTAAATCCGCAGGAGTAAGGCTTGACAGCCGTGTTGTCAACAACAAAAAAATGGACGGACACGACCACTACGCCATTATTCCCGAAGCGAATATCACAGAGATAAACGGTCTGTCCGATAACGAACGCAAGGTTTACGGACTTGTGGCTAACCGTCTGCTTTGCGCCGTTGATAACGAGTACAAGTACCTTGAAACCAATTATGAATTTTGGTGTGAGGACGTTATTTACACGCTCAAAACCGTGAAGCCGCTTGTGATAGGTTGGAAAAAATACGATACCGCCAAAGAGGATAATTCAAACGACTTGTCGTACTGCGAATATGCGGAGGGAACAAGCTTTACTCCAAAGGAAATAACGGTCAGAGAATGTGTTACACGACCCAAAAAGCATTTCACGGACGATACTCTGCTTTCTGTAATGAATAACATTGACAACCGCATTGACGATAAAGAACTCAAAGCGGCGGTCAGCGGCAGAGGGATAGGAACAGAAGCCACAAGAGCGGAGGTTATCGAGCAGCTCATTTCAGCGGGATATTTGGAGAGACAGGGCAAAAGCATAATCGCTACGGATTTCGGACGTGCTTTCATACGATCTCTGCCCGACAATATTAAGTCGTTGGAGCGCACAGCGGAATGGGAACAGGTATTTACAAACATCAAGTCTGATACATCGGCAGCGGAACGGCTGTTGGAGGAGGTCAGGGAATTTGTAAAATCGGTGATCGATTATGAAAAAAGTCCCACACGGGACAGAACGCCTGCCCAATGTGAAAATCCCTACAGCAGAAAGGTTATAGGCATTTGCCCACGCTGCGGCAGAAATATTTATGAGGGCAAGAAAAACTACTATTGTGAAAGCGGCAAAGGTGGGTGCGGATTTACCTTGTGGAAAGACCAAATCACAATCAAAGGCAGCGTTACCGCCGAAAAAGCGGAACGGCTTTTAAAGGGCGAGGCGGTACAGTTTAAAGCTCTTACCAAGGAGGGCAATGCCTATACAGCGGATTTTGTTTTGGAGGACACAGGAAAGTATATAAATCTCACAAGGATAAAGTCCGATAAAAAACCTCTCGGTAAATGCCCTCGGTGCGGCAAGGCAGTTTTTGAGGGAAATAAAAACTACTACTGCGAAATGCGGAATTCTCCCGTAAATGGGAGAGACGGCTGCGGCTTTAACGTTTGGAAAGAGGACAAATATAACGGGATTAACGTTACCGCCGCCAATATGACCGACCTTTTAAACGGCAAGGCAATTTACAAGCAGAAGAAAAAGCTGAACGGCGAGACGGAGCGGACAAAGTACACAATGGTTGACACGGGTACATATGTCAATATCCGACACGAAAAGGAGTGAGTACCATTAACGCATATAAGTACGCGGGAAAATCGGATAAAATAAATCCTATGATTTTTCGGTATGCCGTCATATCGTCCGTCTGGGGAATGGAGATACCGAAAGATATAGATTTAAAACGATTTTCCGATGAAGCGGTAAACGTTTTGAAAGCCGAAAGCCACAGCGAAATAACCGACCGCCTTATATTTCTTTACGGCGCGGGAGTTATATCGGAGGAAACGGCGGTAAGCCTTATTAAAGCTAACAAAGCGGATTTTTATGAGGACATTATCGCCGCCGAAGAAGCCGTAATATCGGGCATTAACGAAAATGCGGAAGATACCTTGCCATACATTCAGATAGAAAATATTCTGCTTTGCGCCGCAAATTCAAAAAAATATCCCGAAATTCAGCCTGTCAGCTTTGCGGAGGCGCAGATCATTGCGGGACTTCCCCATATCGTTCTTGTAAAGGGCTTTGCAAAAATCAAGGACAGGGATTTTTACGAATTTCTTGTTAATTTCGATGAAGCGTTCGGAACGGTAACAAAAGATGATACTGTCCGAATTGAGAACGTCCCCGAAAATCTGCTTGAATGTGAAGATGTCAAAAATGGGGAGATAAATTCCGTATATTATCCCTTTGCGGTAAATCTGCGGAAAATTATGCGGTATGCCGCCGTATTTGATAAATTATACGGACGTGAGTTTATCTCGTTCGCAAAGGAAAATTCGCTGCCTGTTGATGAAAGGTTTGAAAGCAGATATGAGGAATATGTAAGAAAATTCAAGCTTCATTTTACGGTAAAAAGCTACAGCCGAAAACGGTACATTTGCGGCGATAAAACAAACTGGTTTGATTACGCCGTAACCTCCGAGGCTGACGTTTCCGATAATATTCCCGCCGATTACATAAAAGAAATCGACATAGAAATATCGGAAAAATGCTCCGATGAAGAGCTTGTAAATAAGGCGGCAGAGAAATACCGCGGCATAGTGGCTTTACCCGAAAACGCCGTTATCGAGGTTTTTCACGGTACGGAAAAATATTTGTACATTCTGAAAAATTCGGAACTTGCTGTACTTGACGATGAGAAATTTCATACTCTGCTTTTTGATTTCAATAAAATCTGGAGCATTATTCAGCTTTGTTCACGAAGCAGACAGATAAAAGTCGTTGACGGAAAAATGACGATACCCGAAACGCTTATGAACGAAATTGCTCCAAGCGAGCGGGAGTATGCGGAAAGGATAATCAAGGAGCAGTACAGCCGAATGTTGGAGCAGCGAAGAAACAATAAGCTGATACAGAC
>CAMWRN010000262.1 GCA_947176675.1 uncultured Clostridia bacterium
GTACAATTCTATAGATCAAATCTGCCGCACCGTTTCCGCAAACAATATTTTCTACGGGAAATTTTTCGCGTTCTGCAATTTTTTCAGTCAGTTTTCCGCAATAAGGATCGGGATATTTATCCCATTTATCAACAGATTTTTTCAGTGCATTTTTTACATTGATTGGCATACCAAGCGGGTTAATATTTGCGGAAAAATCGTACAAAATTTCATTACTGTAAACGTTGCCGCCGTGTTCAAAATTCATTGAAAAATCACTCCAAAAATCAACGTTCTTACTGCTGCCGAAAGAATTAAAACGATTACCGAGGTACAGTACATAAGGCGGTTTGCACGGCGTATATCCTCATTTTCAACTGGTCGGATATTGTCGCCGATAAAATCTTTTTTATGCAGTACGCCAAAATAATAAGCGTCTCCTGCAAGCTGAATTTCCAAAGCCCCCGCACATACAGACTCAGTTTGCGCCGAGTTTGGACTTGCGTGTTTTCTGCGGTCACGCCGCCATATTTTAAACGCATTTTTGCCGTTAAATTTAAACAAATATGCCGAAAAAATCATAATCAAAGCCGTTAGTCTTGACGGAATAAAATTGAGAAAATCGTCAAGTTTTGCGGCAAATTTTCCAATATCGGCATATTTTTCATTTTTGTATCCAATCATGGAATCCATAGTATTTACGGCTTTGTAGAAAAATCCAAACGCAGCGCCTCCAACGGAAATATACATAATCGGTGCAGTTACCCCGTCGGAAGTATTTTCAGCAACGGTTTCAACAGCAGCCTTGATTATTCCCGTTTTGTCAAGCTTGTCGGTGTCGCGTCCAACTATCATTGAAACGGCTTTCCTTGCCTTTTCAACGTCATTTCCATTGATTGCGCGATATACCTTCATGCTCTCGTCACACAGGCATTTTGGTGCAATTAAATAATAGCACATTATGCTTTCAGCAGAAATACCAAGCCACAAATTAATTTTATAAAATGCAAATAAAATTATAAACGGTACTGCCGTCGAAATTGTCAACACGATAACCGAAAGAATAATACCACCTGTACACAGATTGCTTGCAAACCCTTTGCGTATTGACTTTTCAAGGCGTGCAATCAGCGTGCCGATAAGTCTTATAGGGTGCGGCAATGTGTATGGATCACCCAAAAATAAATCAATAATAAATCCGAGAATTATCGGCAAAGAATATATAAACGGTTTCATATTTTCTCCAGAATAATTATTTTTTCACTGTCAAATTCGGTAATATATCCGCTGCCGTTCGAGATTTGATAATCATAAAAATTTCTTTTAGGAACGGCGTATTTTTCAAGGACAGACATTATATTTCCGTCGTGAATGACAAACGAAACAGTATCATATTTTTTATATTCCGATATTATTTTTTTAAATACGGAAACGCACGTTTTTTGAATTTCTGAGGGTCATCACCATTTGGAAAAGTTATATTTCCACCGCTGTCTATCCAATTCTGATAGTCTGTATCTCCGGATAGATCATGATAATTTTTACCCTCAAAATTTCCGAAATCACACTCTCTCAAATCGGCGGCAATTACAATTTTTTTATTTGGATAGATTATTTCTGCGGATTGTGTGCAACGCTTCATTCTGCTTGTTATTACAATTTCACAATCGGGATACAGCCTTGATTTAAGCTCCCTTTTACCTGCTTCACAAAGCGGCTCGTCAGTCCTTCCAATATATCTTTTTTCAATATTTCCAAGAGTTTTCCCGTGACGTATAAAATTGATTTTCATTTAATTTCACCCTTTATAATTGTCGGTATCCCGCAGCAAATACGAATTACGGCAGACGCTTTTTCTGCGACAATACATCCCGCTCTGCCTGTTTGTTCACGCCAAATTCTCTCGCTTTTTTCAATAGGGATTATTCCGCAGCCTATCTCGTTTATGATTATTACAGCCTTGGGATTATCCCTGCAAAGTTTTTGAGTAAACTCAACAGGGTCAATTTTATTTTCAATAAGACGTTTAATAAGATACTGAAAATTTGATACGCATTTTGCCGAAAAAACGTTGTCAAATCTGCAATTTTCACCGCTTAAAATATCATTTTTATTTATGTTAAAATGCTCTGCTGCAAATTTGATCTTACCTTGAAACGAACCGCCAGTAATCATTATCATAATACACACACCTCCGTAATTTTTTCTCCCAGCACCGTAAAAATCAATATTGAAATTTCACATATCTGCAAAAACCAGCCTGCCAGATCGCCTGTTATACCGCCAAAATTTTTATATGCGGAAATTCTGTAAAAAACAAATGAAACGGCTGCTCCTGTAATTGCAAAAGCACCTGTAATTATGTCATTAAAAAGCATTGCACAAATGCATAGAATTACAATTAAAATAAGAGTAAAAACAGTTACTTTTTTATGCGCCGGATTTGAAAATTCCTGCAATGAACCATCGTTTTTGGCATTTTTAAATGTTACGGCAGCAATGCCACTCAACGCACGCGATATAATAAAACTGCAAGCTGTTATAAATGTTGCTGAAACGGTTTTTATCTCACAAAATAAAGCCGTCTGCAAAATAAAATATATACATAAGTGCATTGCGGCAAACGAACCAATATGCGGGTCACTCATAATTTCAAGCTTTTTTTCTTTGCCGCCGAATGACGATTTTGCGTCAACTACATCACAAAAGCCGTCAAGATGTATCCCGCCCGTTATCAATATCGGAATGATCGCTGAGACAGCACCCGAAAGGAAATTCTCTATATCGTGCGTTGCGCAGATATATTTCCAAAGAGTAAAAATAATTCCTACGACCGCCCCGATAAGCGGAAAAAAGCACAGCGAATATCGCCTGTTTTCTTCTTTCCATTCGACCTGCGGCATTGGTATTCTCGAATACATTAGAAAAGCCGACATAAGGGATTTTAAAATAATCATATTATCCTGCCTTTCAGTGCAACGGGAATTCCGTAAACGCACTCAATAACATTATCGGAAGTTTCAGCCGCTTTTGCATTGATTTTGCCCATTATTTTTATGTACTCCGCAGTACTTTTTTCATAAGAAATTCCGTCGCTGCCAACCTCGTTTGTAACAATTACAAGCATTTCCGAACAGCTTTTCAAATGTTCAAATCCGAGAATTATTTTTTCAGTCGGGTCGTAAATTTCACCGTTCCTGAACATTTCATTTGCGCATAAATTTGCGGTACATTCAAGTAAAATCCCGCAATTCTTCGGCAGATTTGTTTCCTCGATATCGGTATATTTTTCAATTGTTTCAAATCCTTTTCCCGCACGGATTTTTCTGTGCCTTTCAATTGCAGAAAGCGCTTCATCTCCGTAAGGCTGCATAGTTGCGATATAAAATTTTCTGCCGGAATAATTTTCAAACATTTTTTCCGCATAATGTGATTTTCCGCATTTCGCACCGCCTGTAACAAGTGTCATCATTTTAATTCTACATACCTTTCAATTCCAATTTCGTCAAATTTGTGGGAGTGCTTGTACACTGCCAATACACCGTCAAGCAGCGGCAGGAGCATTATTCCGCCCGTACCTTCGCCAAGCCGCATTTCAGCATTTATGATCGGTTTTAGACCGATTTTTTCAAGAAGCATTTTCCCCGCAGGTTCACTTGAAACATGAGTTGCAAGTATATATTCAACAGATACAGGATTAATTTTTTTCGCAAGCAGCGCAGATACCGCAGAAATTACGCCGTCA
>CAMWRN010000263.1 GCA_947176675.1 uncultured Clostridia bacterium
GTTCATAAATGTGTGCTATAATATTTTTATATTGAAACTTACTGCCGGAAAGGACATTTTGTATGATAAAGGATATTCAGCAGGAAATACTGCGTATAAAAAAAGAAAAGAACATAACAATTCTTGCTCACAGCTATCAGGCGGAGGAAATTCAAGAGATCGCCGACCATACCGGAGACAGTTTCCGCCTGTCTGAGCTTGCGGCTGACGATCCCAACGACACGCTCATAATGTGCGGAGTCCATTTTATGGCAGAGACCTGCAAGCTGCTTTCCCCGAATAAAAAGGTCATTCTTGCTAAAGAAGGCTGCGGCTGTCCCATGGCGGAACAGCTTTCGGTAGACGAGCTTCGGCAGCTTAAAAAAATGTACCCAAACTACACGGTCGTTGCGTACATAAATACCACGGCTGCCTTAAAAACAGAATGCGACATTTGCGTTACGTCATCATCTGCTGTAGAGATATGCAGAAAAATCGAAAACGACAAAATTCTGTTTATACCGGATTGCAATCTCGGAGCATTTGTTGCCGAACAGCTTCCCGAAAAACAGATCAAGCTGATACAGGGAGGCTGTCCTATTCATGCGGCAGTTACCGAAAAGGAAGTCCTTACCGCCAAGGAACAGCACCCGGACGCCCTTATGTTGGTACACCCTGAATGCGTACCGGCAGTTACAAAGCATGCTGATTATATTGGCTCAACCAGCGGAATAGTGAACTTTGCCAAAAAGTCAGATGCGAAAAAATTTATTATAGGTACGGAAATATCCATCGCAGAACATTTGCAGTTTGAATGTCCCAACAAGGAATTCTATACTTTGTCCAAGAATCTGATCTGTCCGAATATGAAAAACACCACTCTTATGGATGTTTACAAGGCATTGCAGGGCGGAGGTTTGGAGATAGAAATGTCCGATGAAGTAATGAAAAAGGCTTCCGTGTGCATTGACCGTATGCTTGAGCTGGGCTAAGAGCAGGGAAGAATCGTAAAAATTACGCAATGCAGCATAATTCCGAATTATACGGACTAAACTATAAATAATATAGTTAAGATTTGTTTCGGAGGCTTTCCCTTGAAAAAAAAGCTGTTTCTGATATGCATTGTTTACGGAATCATTGCCGCATATGCGTCCTCGCTTTTTTATATCGAAGCGCAGGCTTATATCCCGCCGTTATCCAAAAGGCAGGGTATAAGCCTTTTGGTGGTTAAACCTTCTTCTGAATACACTGAAAGTGACTATGAATTTATTCGTGAACAGACAGGTCTGGGACGCTCTGCGGTGGATTCCCTTGTAAGTCCTGAACAGCTTTTTAAATATCAGGACAGGTATTTCGGCGGAGCGGATTTCAATTGCGATATGAATTCTCCCGTATCCTTTGAAGAGCGTATCAGCGGCACTCCTGCGCTGCTTGCTCCGCTGGAGGACGGAGACATACTTGTTACAAATTGCTCCCATGTTTTAAGCTGGAGGAATGGTCACGCTGCCATTGTTGTTGATGCGAAAAACGGAGTTACTCTTGAAGCGGTTGTGATTGGCTCAAACTCGCGGACTCAGGATATAAACAAATGGACTCGTTATCCAAATTTTGCTGTACTTCGTCTGAAAGGAGCGGACAAAAAAGAACGCGCCGAGATAGCGCGTTCCGCAATGGAGAATTTGGACGATATTCCCTATAAGGTTTCAATAGGACTTTTTCCCGCAAAATATTCGGAGCTTAGCCTTGCTTCGGGTACTCAGTGCGCACATTTGGTGTGGCTTGCATATGCCGCAAACGGATATGACATAGATTCAAACCACGGCTTGATAGTCACTCCCGAGGACATTCTCGGGAGTGATCTGCTTGAACGTGTTCAAGTGTTCGGCATGGGTTAATGATATTCTGCTAAATGATTTCTCCGCCGTTTATCCGCAGACGAAATTTCACTCCGAGAAACTCCGCCGAACGTTTGCACAGCATCATTCTCTGGAGAAATATCTCGAAATATTCCATAACCGAGGCTATTCTTGTGTCTATTTCCAGTTCAAGTATAAGAGCGGTTTTGTCCGCACCGAAAAACAGGTCTGACTTTTCAACGGCATAGTTTACACGATCGTGGATATCAAAGCTTTTCATGTCGGCATTGCGCACGCGGCTTCGGCGCACGTCGGTCTTGTCTGCGATTATAAGTGCGGCTGAGATCGCGTTAAGGGGCTGCGCGGTGGATTCATCGTGATTGCCAATAGCTGAAATAATAGCGCATATTTCCTCTGCGGGCATATTCAGATTGTCCAGCAGACGGAATGCCATTACCGCTCCGCTTTGGGCGTGGTCAATACGGTTTATGACGTTGCCGATATCGTGAAGATATGCGGCAATTTTTCCCAGTTCAATGGTGCGTGCAGGATAATTCAGCGTAGACAATATCATCTCCACTGTCACCGCGGCTTTTTCTACGTGGGCAAAGGAATGCTCCGTGTAGCCTTGTGCTTCGACCGCGGCGTCGGCATTTTTTATATATGTGCGTATGTCGGGATTGCGGCAGATATATTCGTAGGTCACAATGCTACTCATCTGTAATAATTTTCCTTTCTGATCCGACAATTTGGTCATAGGGACTTTGGTTTGACTTTGACCTTGATCTTTCTTCGGACGGGAGCACGGAAATACCGTTTGGTATACTTCATGATTTTTTCTGCAAGCTTGTTGGTAAGAGCGCTTTCGTTCAGTCTCCAAGCCCAGTTTCCATTGCCGATTGTTGAGGGAATGTTCATTCTCGCTTCGGAGCCGAGTCCCAGAAAATCCTGCATCTGAATTACCGCAAGGTCGGAAACGCTTGCATAAGCAGTTCTTATCATGCCCCAGTTTGCGCCCTCCTTTTTGGTGAGAGCCATATATTTTTTAGCGTTCTTTCTGGTGGATTTATCCGCGCTGCTGTACCAGCCGAGAGCGGTGTCGTTGTCGTGGGTACCTATATAGGTAACGCTGTTCTTCACGTAATTATGGGGAAGATAATTGCTGTCCTCGCCGCCGAAAGCGAATTCAAGGACGTTCATTCCGGGGAAGCCCGATTCCTTCAGCATTTTTTTCACGTCCGAAGTAAGGAAGCCGAGATCTTCGGCAACAAGATTTACGTTTCCCAAAGCGGACTTTATTGCTCTGAAAAGCTTCATAGACGGTCCGGGCAGCCATTCGCCGATCTCGGCAGTCTCGTTTCCGTAGGGTATAGCATAGAAGCTTTCAAAGCCGCGGAAATGGTCGATGCGTGTAAGGTCAAACAGCTCTCCCGAATATTTAACGCGGGATATCCACCACTTATAACCTGTAAGTTCCATATAGTCCCAATCGTACAAAGGATTGCCCCAAAGTTGTCCCGTTGGAGAAAATTCGTCCGGAGGACAGCCGGCTACCTTGGTGGGACGTCTGTTCACATCCAGCATGAAAAGCTCAGGAGCCGCCCATATGTCGGCACTGTCCATGGAAACATAAATGGGCATATCTCCGTAAATTTTGATCCCTTTTGAATTGGCGTAGCGTTTCAGCTCAAAGTACTGCTCAAAAAATTTGTACTGAATAAATTTAACGCACTTTACCTCGTCCGCAAGCTCTTCGGAGTAACGTTTCATGGATTCGGGCAGACGCAGACGTATATCGTCGTCCCATTCTGTCCACATTATATTACGGAAATTCTTTTTTAATGCGGTGAACAGAGCGTAATCCTCAAGCCAG
>CAMWRN010000264.1 GCA_947176675.1 uncultured Clostridia bacterium
AAAATAACATTACACACATAAATTTCGCTTTCTTATAATCGCAGTTTACGGCTAAAAACTTCTTGTCGTGCAGCATAACGGCTTTTGTAACTGCTCCAAGGCTTACGCTGTCTTTTGTAAATTGGAGTACGCACCCAAGCATAAGTCCATGCCATACAACAATTAAAAATATAATAGCTTTCAACATTTTCTTATTTTCCTCCTTGTCCCCACTGGGGAATTATTAAAAATTAAATCCTCTTTTTTGACAATATTCTTGCCAATTCTCTTTTTTATAGCATTTGCCGTATACATAACGCTGTGCAAATTCAAGCTGTGCCGTGTTAGGTATAATACCCCTGCCCCCGTTCCGTTCGGCTTGTGCATACAGATTAAAATTTCTGCAAAGCTTGTTAAGCTCCTGCACCCGAAAATCCGCCTCCTGCAAGTCAGAACGCACCAATATGTATATAAAGACTTTGCTTTTGGAAATTCTGTACCGTTCAAACATTTCTGCCGCACGTTCAAAGTATGGGAGCTGAGAACAGGAATCACAGGAAAACCGAATATACTTTATCCAATGTATCCTTTTCAAAAGCTTGCACACCTCATCTGTCAACAGCCGAATATCCATACCTTGATTAAGGTCAATACAGTAATCTGTATAGGCAAGCTCCGCAAGCTGACCTAAACCATAGTCACAGGCAAGAATATTATTATCCATAAGCACAAGCTTGTCCGTATCGTGACGTACAAGCTGCCGCCATGTCCGATAAGGTCTTATAGCACCCTCTTTCTGCGGCACATAGCACCACGGACATTTATTTGGGCAGCCTCTGGTAAGGAATCCGATCGCATAATCACAATTAGGGTAAATAGAGTAGTCGGGAAACATATCGTCTATATCCGAGTGCAGCTCCGTAAATATTCCATACCCCGTTCCACCCTTTACCGTCTTTTCGGGAGGCAAAAACGGATTTTCTTCCGTAAAGTCAAAGACTTTAGAGGAGTAAATACGGTCGTATTTATTATTGTCAAGCGCACACCACCATTCAACCGTATCTCCGAGGGACTTGTGGTAAGCCGATATTTTCATCAGTGCGTAGTTTGGAAAGCTTTTGTGCGGCATATGCTCATACTCTGCGTCATGTAAACCTATCAGCATAATTTTACTCCTGATTTTCAACTTGCTCTGTGATTATTTCTATGTTTACATTGTCTTTTAATGACGTGTTCAACATCCATTTAATCTTTTCGGAAAGGCTTAAATTGGGGTAATCACTTGAAACAACTGCGACATATGTACAATCATCATCACAACATTGCAACCATAAAGTGCTTTTTCCATCTGTAGCCACTACTTTGTAATCATAATTAACGACCTCCCCGATTTCATATATTGTAGCAGGAACTTTAAGCTTTGACGAATAATCAGCAACTAAAGCGCCTATACCTAATCCTATAATAACTGCAAAACAGCACATGAATGTTACTACACCACAAATAACGGGTGCAAAAAGACTTTCAAATTTCACAATCAGCTCTCCCTTACTTTAATAGTGTAAACACCTTTTTTAAAATCAATAATTTCGTAACGCTCTTGAAATTCGTTCATATCGACATTACCGGTTAATGTAACTTCATATTTTCCGTTTTCGATAAATCCTAATTTTTTAGGAATATCACTCTTTAGTGTAAATGCCAAAAATATTAGAGTTGCAAAAGCCGCACATATAAGAATAACCCCTACTTTTTTCCTCCATTCAGAAAAATAATGAAGTCCGTTTACATACAGTCTTTCACCGCCGCAAAGCATAATAAACGCCGCAATCACTATCGCATAAAATAAGCACAATCCGGTTACCGAAAGAAATTCTACCTCTTTAATAAATACAATGCCATTAATAAATTCCATAACAAAATTCCTCCCATCATATGTTTGCGATATCAATAAAAAACAAGTAAAATGGTAATAACGCCGCAACTTGAATTGTTGCGCTAACGTAAAAGTACCAAAACGACTTACGGGAACATTTTTTTGCAGCTTCTATTTCATTATTGTGAAAATACTCGTTTCGCTTTTTTTCATATTCTTGTGATTTGACCCTAAGAGGCTCAATACCCCGTTGGTAAACGAAAGTATAAACTATTGCCCATATGACTACACCAATAAGTACAATAAAGAATTTCATTATTTCTTTTCCTTTCTGTTTTTATCTTTTTTTATTGAATGTCTAGGTTTGTGCAGTCTTATAAGAAGTATCGCAGTTACAATAATAATAACCATCTGCACAATCACCCAAACAATCATAAAGGTATCCATTTTAGCACTCCTTTCCTTTCCGTTCAAAATAATCGGAAAGCGTTTCACCGTCGCTCATATTTTCAGAAACTTTATTAAGTATAAAAATTGCATATTCTCTTGAAAAGTTGCCTAAGTCGCTATCCGAATAAGTATCTTTATCGACCTGATATGCAACGCCGCTACAATGTTTCCCAGTAAATTTTTCAAGGTCTTTTTCTGTTGGGTGAGGAAAAGTATGCTGTTCCCGAACACGCCTTAACCGCCATATTGTATTCGCTTCTGCTTTAAGCACTTTTTCTTCGGTATGATTTTTCTGCCATACTGCGTAAGCCGCACTTGCAGCAGCAGATACCAAAGCCGCCGATGTCACAATAATACTGATTTTGTTTTTCTTAAATAATTTTTTCATAGTTACTGCTCCTTTTCCTCCACTTCAATAAAATTTTTAGAATCAAAATAATCTCCTACATCATAATGCTTGTAAATGTCCTCACTGACATATATTCTTTTTGTATAGGTAACTTGTTTGTCAAAAGCATTGGTATACTCGCCCTCAAATGACAATATGTAATCTGTAGTGCTGTCTCGAAAATAAGTTGCGCTTCTATAAATAATCTCTTTATCAGTTACATATCCGCTTGACATATTCTCTCTGCCTACAAAAACAGAATGTACCATATTTAACATTGCAATACCAAGTGTTACTAATACAACAACACAAGCAATTCTAAACATTGCCCTCGGTATATTATTTTCATACATAATTATCTCTCCTTTTGATTTTTATAGTTTTCTTCCTGTACTTTCTGTTCGGCTTGTTTCTCCTGCTGTTCCGCTTCAAGATGCCGCTGTATTTCTTCATACGGATTATTTTCAATATCACGCTTGTACGTTCTGAAAAGTCCAGAAATATAATCCCGTTCCTCTTTTTGCTTTTCAACAGTAACATCAAGCTCGGCAAGCTCTCTTTTTAAGGAATCAACATTTTTCTGCCTCTGCTCAATATCAGCAAAATTGCCGATACTCTTTTTTTCAATATAAGATACTTTTTTATACTCCTCCTTTTCATCGGTCGTGAGAAAATCTTTATCGACTAAAGAAAGATAAACCTTTCCGTCCTCTATAATTTTCTCTGCCCTTTCGATCTGCGCGGAAAGCTCTTTCCTTTTCAAAACTGAATCTTGATAATTCTCCGCCGCCGCATTAAGACGGTTTTCCAATTCGTTTGCAGACGTAATGTTATTACTGCTCAAATAATTTAATAGCTCTGCACTTTTCTGCAAATCCGAATATGTTACTCTCTTTGGCTTTTTTGTAAAAACAGCTATTTGCATTTGCCGCATACAAAAAGCATATTCACGCTGAACACCCGAATACCT
>CAMWRN010000265.1 GCA_947176675.1 uncultured Clostridia bacterium
TTTTTCCCGCACAACGGCGTCCGCGGTAAGGCTTAGCCTCTGACCGTTTTTCAGCACAGCTTCCGCGTTGGGTGTTTCACTGTAGCTTATGGAATTTATTGTAAACGTCTCGGGCGCAACGTTAACGGGCGCAATGGATTTTCCGAGAATAGCGTTTATAATTGTGCTTTTGCCGCGCTTGAAGTCTCCCAGAACAACGAGAGAGAACGGTTCGGTGCGGCGTTTGGTAATAGCTGCGTCCCAGTCGCGGAGGTGCTCTGCAAATTCGTCGCCAAGAATGGTACATAACGGCTTGTTGTTCAGAAGCCCTTTAAGCTTATTTTGCACCGTATCAATGTCAGGCTCGGCGGAAGCAAATCCGGGAGCGGTCCTTATTTCTGTGTTTTCGGACATATTACATACCCTCCTTTGCCGCGTCGAGAATTATTTCGCACCTGATCTCAAGAGCCTGCTTGTTTACCGTGTGCATATCAGCCTTGCTCAGATCGCTGCGCCAGTTGTAAAGTATCTCGCAGTTAAGGAACTCCAGTCCCGCCAGTATTCTTTTGTCAATAGCCGTACATTCGGGAGGAATGACAATGCTTCTTGCGGGAGTGATGTGCAGCACCTCATACTGCTTCATAAGCTCGTTAAGATCGAGACTTTCTTTTTTGTAGTGAGCAAAGATCCCTTTTTTGTGGATACCCGTCATTATCACGGGATACTCCTGCGGATTGCTTAGACAGATCATTCCTGCCCGGTCGCTTGTAACGTCGGAAAGCTTTATCCATTCGGATATCGTACCCGCGATCTGCATTGATGAGCTGTCGGCCTCGGCTGGCTTGAATTCGTCCTGATCATCGGAAATGTTTATTCCGAAGTACGGAGCAGCCATATTGAAAATGCAGTGATTATTCTGGATATGACCGCATTCGCAGCCTATCAGGAAGCGAAGCTCCTCCTTGGAGCATATCTCCGCAAGTCCCGATGTGGCGACGATAAATGGGTCAACCCCCTCAGATGATACCGAGTATATCTCGTACTTGGACGGAGCGTTTCTGACGTAAACCGTGGGAACACTTATCTGAAGCTTTTCGGCGCATACTTTCACCGCATTGTAAAGCTCGGGGTATTTCATAGAGCCTGCTGCGTCGGTGGACTGGAAAATTCTTTTTACCTTGTTTGGAATATCACGTCCCGTAAGGTTTTTGTAGATTTTGGACCAGCCAGAAAAAGCGGTGATCTTCTGTTTTACGCTGAAATCCGCGTCGAAAGCGTAGTCCATCATGCCGCCCACTATGTGATCCTTGTAGGAGCGGGTACGGGCGTTAAGGTATGCCGCAAAGCTTGTGTCTATATCCAGCAGCGGGTTGTAGTCCGCCGCATTATCTGTACCGAACATTTCGGAAAACCTCCTTGATAAAGATGATAGCAGTCAGCATTGAATCAATCCATGCTGTCGGTAAGAGCTTTGTGAAGATTGTATGTTTCCGCCAAAAGCGCGCCTGTGTATTCGGCGATATTTTGGAGCTTTTCTTTTTCGTTGTCGGACATGGTTTTCTTTTCCGATTTGAGCTGATTAAGGTTATCGAGGGTTTTCTGCGTGTCGAGAAGTATGATTTCGGTCTCATCCTCGATCTTGGATTTCAGACCCTGGAACGAAGCAAATACCTGTCTGCGGACTGTTTCGGAGAAGTCAGAGCTGATCTTCATTTCATGGAACTGCTTTTTGACGGTCTGCTTGAAGTTTGCCTTGTACTTGTCGATCCTTTCCTGAACAAGAAGCTTGTCAACGGAAAATTTTCCCACAAATGTTCCGGCAAGACCTGCGATCGCCATAAAGCATAAAACCGCAGGACCCATAGTTGCTATTCCGAGAACGCTTCCGAAGAATGCCGCCGCGTAGAATGTTGCGGCAAATCCCGCAAATCCCGTTGCGCCGCCGAGAAGAGCGCCTTTAATTCCGGCTTCGCGCAGACCTATGAACAGACCGCCTGTTCCCACTGTTCCTACTGCAACGCCGATGATCTGGTCAACAACGCCGCCGTTTCTGCGCGAGCGTTTTGAAGATACCGAGAACATTTCCTGAATACGGCTTACCGAAGCGAAGAACTCGTCCTCGAAGGACTGCAAACGTTCTGCCTCATCGCTGAGGGCGATGTTTATCTCGTTTTGTATCTGCTCGCAGATGAGCTGAGCTTTGTTTTCAATGCTTTCCTTGATTTTTTCCGTAAGCTTTGAGTACACTATTTTAAGCTTATCCTTTTTAAGATCGTCCGCGCTCATGGGATAAGCGTCGATAACCTTCATGGCTGTTTCCTCAATCTGAACCCAATAGCTGTCAAGAATAGGCTGAAGTCCTTGGAAAACGTTGTTTGCCGCGTCGTTTATGCGGACGAACTCAGCACGCTTTTTGGTACGGATATCGTCGATCTCCTCGATAGCGGCGGTATATTTGTCCATGAACTCGTCGGTTTCCATCATGAGGGAATTTTCGCGGAGAATAATGGAATTGATAAGCTCCGAGCCAGAGCTTATGATCTTGTTTGCCAGTATTTGGAGAGTGATAACGCCTCTTTCCTGAGTAAGCATGGTTTCAAGCGCTCTTTCAAATGTAGGGAAATTACTTTCCTCCAGCATAGCCGCGTCGCCCGATTCCTTAGCCATCAAGGCTTTTTTTGCGTATACGCCGATAACTTTCGGCTTGCCGATCTTGCGCTTGTAAACGGCGAATTCCTTGGAATCCGCGCCCATAACGGCTTTTGCTTTTTCCATAACATAACTGCCGATACGCTTTTCAACGGTCTCGACTATCCTGTCCTCGTCCTCCTTAGAGAAAGTGCCGAAGCAGTTTACCGCAAAAATGATACGGCCCATATCGCTTGAAAGCATTTTCTTTTCGAGGAATTCCTTTTCAAACTGGGAGAACGGAGAGTTCGCGCTGATAACAAAGACTGCCGCGTCGATCTCCGGGAGGATAGACAGAGTAACGTTGGTCATCTGCTCGTCGTCGTTAAGACCTGGAGTGTCGATGATATCCACATTATTTTTGCAGAACGAGGTGTCATAATAAACCGTAGCTTGTTTAACGGTCTCGGCTTTCATTTCGGATTCATAGGAAAGCTTGGTAACATAGTCGGCGAGCTTGTTTATGTCTACGCGCTCGGTTCCGCCGTCTTTGTATTCCACCATAACGTAAGGGGTATCGCTGTAAGTAACTCTGTTAAGGGTAGCGGTAGCGGGGAGAACGTCCGCGGGGAGGACTTCCTGTCCCAGCAGGGCATTGATAAGGGTACTTTTGCCTCGCTTGAATTCTCCGACGATAGCAACCTCGAAGTGCTCCTTGGCAACCTTTTCTACGGTGTCGCCTATAGATTTCGCAGTATGTTCCAGTCCGATGTCCTCGCTGTACTCTTTGAGCTGGACAAGACTTTCCGTAAGCTCGGAAACGGTCTGCTTATAGGCGGAATAGCTTCCGTAATTCAGTGTCTGTTCCATATAAATCCTCCTAAATTAAATTTATGTGAACACAAATCTTGTGAAAAATTCAAAATCCGGAGTTACGCTTGAAATGCGGACGGTTTCGGGTTAGAGAAAGGCATAATGGTCACGAACTGTAAACCGCCCAATATACAGCATAATTATAGCACATTTCCATAGGTAGTGTCAATCGTA
>CAMWRN010000266.1 GCA_947176675.1 uncultured Clostridia bacterium
GGAGATAAACCGCTGTCATGGCTTGATATCGGATGCGGCACAGGAAAAACCGCGGAAGCCGTACTTGACAAAATTCATCCGGAAAAATTCGTTTTCTGCGACATTTCCAAGGAAATGCTTGAAATTGCCAAAAGCCGTTTCCATTTTTCCGAAGCGGAATTTATCGTTTCCAATATTTCCGATATAAACTTTTGCGAAGAGTTTGACATTGTTACCGCTATTCTGGTAGATCACTATCTGAAAATTCCGGAAAGGAAAACCGCTTTGCAAAACTGTTTCCGCGCCCTGAAAAAGGGCGGGATACTTATTACCGCGGAGAATTTCTCTCCGGCGGGAACCATACTTGAAAAGCTTTACCTCAAACGCTGGGAAAGCTTTCAGCGCGGACAAGGAAAATCACCCGAAGTCTGCCGCAAGCATCTGGAAAGATACGGAAAAAGCTATTTTCCTATCACAATTTCCGAAAGCCTTGACCTGTTAAGGAACTGCGGTTTTGAAGAATCGGAAGTGTTTGCGCTGTCCTGCTGTCAGGCTGCTTTTATATCTGTAAAATAATTCTAAAGGAGAATTTCTATATGAAAAATATTGACGCTACGCTTGAAAAACTGTACGGAAAAAACGCTTTGTCCTCTCAGAGGGAACGTTACCAAAAGGCTGAAAAGGCCTTTGAGGAACTGTTCGGGGACGCTGCTAACGCCATGATCTTCTCCGCTTCGGGACGTACCGAGATCGGCGGAAACCACACAGATCACAACCGCGGAAAAGTCCTTGCGGCGGCTGTAAGCCTTGACGTTATCGCTTTTGTTGTCCCCACTGACGACGGCGTCATCACCGTGAAATCCGAGGGATTTCCGCAGGACGTTGTAGACACTTCCGACCTGTCCGTACATAACGATGACAAAAATACCTCCGCCGCCCTGATACGCGGCGTTGCCGACGGTATGAGCCGAAACGGCTTTGCTGTGGGAGGCTTCAAGGCTTACACCACTTCAAGCGTACTGAAAGGCAGCGGAATTTCCTCATCTGCCGCATTTGAGGTTCTTATCGGAACGATACTTTCCCATCTCTACAACGGCGGAAACGTGAGCGCGGTAAAGATCGCACAGATCGCCCAGTATGCCGAAAACGTACACTTCGGCAAGCCAAGTGGTCTTATGGATCAGATGGCTTCATCGGTGGGCGGCTTTATCGAAATAGATTTTGAAAGTCCCGAAAACCCTGTTATCCGTTCTATCGGCTACGATTTTGCCGCAAGCGGACACAGTCTCTGTATTGTAGACACAAAAGGCAATCACGCCGACCTTACTCCCGAATACGCGGCTATTCCCAAGGAAATGAAGTCGGTAGCTGAGTTCTTCGGAAAGTCAGAGCTCAGGGACATTGATCCCGAACAGCTTTGGGAGAACATGGAAGCTGTCCGCCAAAACTGCGGAGACAGAGCCGTTTCCCGCGCAATGCATTTCTTCGACGAGAACGCCAGAGTAGACCGCGAAGCTTCTGCGCTTGAAAGCGGGGATTTCAAGACCTTCCTGCATGAAGTAACAGCCAGCGGAAACAGCTCCTTCAATTATTTGCAGAATATCTTTGCTGTATCGAACACCCACGAACAGGGCATGGTTCTGGGACTTTACAACGCAGAAAAGCTTCTGAACGGAAGAGGCGCGTGCCGCGTTCACGGCGGCGGATTTGCAGGAACTATCCAAGCGTTCGTTCCAAACGATATGCTGGACGGTTTCGTCTCCGGCATGGAAAAGCTTTTCGGCACGGGCAGCTGCTACTGCCTGTATATCCGTCCTCTCGGCGGAACCAAAATCTGCTGAAAATAATCAAAGGACAGAGTTTTCTTAAACCGAAAGCTCTGTCCTCTTTTTTCGCGAAAAAATCCGTATACAAACAAAAGTCTGCTTGTGAAAAATTATTTTTCTATTCTTCAATTTTACCGACGATCGGTTCGGGATCAACGCCGTTACGCTTATAATAATCGGATATCGCGCTTTTCATTGCCTGTTCAGCCAGTACGGAGCAGTGCAGCTTTGAATCGGGCAGCCCATCAAGCGCCTCTACGACCGCCTTGTTTGTAAGCTTTAGGGCATCGCTTATGCTTTTCCCTTTTATCATCTCGGTAGCCATAGACGATGTTGCAACAGCCGCACCGCAGCCGAACGTCCTAAATTTAACATCGCTGATGCAGCCGTCATTTACCTTGATATACATTTTCATTATATCGCCGCATTTAGCGTTGCCCACCTCGCCTATACCGTCGGCGTCCTCAATCTCGCCAACATTACGCGGATTTGCAAAATGCTCCATTACCTTATCGCTGTAAAGCATCATATATATCAGCTCCTTTTCCAATCAATATCAATTAAGCGATTTTACAAATTTAAGAAGATGCAGAAGTTCAGGCTTGCCTTTTTTTATATCCTCCCACAAAGGAGACATTTCACGTATCCTGTTCACGGAATTTATCACGGCTTCCGCTATATAGTCTCCGTCATCGTCAGTTATAGGGTCTGCGATAGAAAACCTTAACGAACCGTGCGCTATCTCATGCGGAAGTCCCAGACTAAGCAGCACGTGAGATGGGTCGAGAGCGCCGCTTGTGCAGGCTGAACCGCTTGAAGCGCATATTCCGTTTAAGTCCAGCATTAAAAGCAGGGATTCCCCCTCTACTCCCAAAAAGGAAATATTTATATTTCCCGCAAGCCGCTTTTCCCTGTCACCGTTCAGTCTGGAAGCCTCGGTCTTTTCAAGTATACCGTCTATGATACGGTCGCGTATTTTCGATATACGCGCGCATTTTCCCCCGATATCGGCACAGGCTTCCTCAACTGCTTTGGCAAGCCCCACTATTGCCGGAACATTTTCCGTACCCGCTCGTCTGTTTCTTTCCTGTGCACCGCCGTGGATAAGATTTGGCAGTGAAACGCCCGATCTTACATAAAGAAAGCCTATCCCCTTCAAGGCGTGTATCTTGTGTCCCGACATACTCATCATATCTATTTCCTGCTCTTTCAGATTTATAGGGACATTTCCCACTGCCTGAACCGCGTCCGTATGAAAAAGGACTCCTTTTTCACGGCAGATATGAGCTATTTCGCGAATTGGCATGATAGTTCCGATCTCGTTGTTTGCGTACATTATCGTAACAAGTCCCGTATCGCTGCGAATAGCGTCTGCGACCTGTTCGGGAGTCACTATACCTTTTTCGCCCACGGGAAGATACGTCACCTCAAAGCCTTTCTTCTCCAGATATGCACAGGTGTGAAGTACGGCATGATGTTCAAACGCAGAGGTAATGATATGTTTTTTACCTTTTTCAGCCATTTTCTCGGCAGCGCCCTTAACCGCCCAATTATCAGCCTCCGAACCGCCGCTTGTAAAATAGATCTCGCGGGGCAGACAGCCAAACACAGCCGCTATTCTTTCTCTTGCCGTTTCCACCGCGCGTCCCGCGTTTCGTCCGAGCTTGTATATACTTGACGGATTGCCATATTCTTCTGTAAAATACGGCAGCATTTCCTTAAGTACATTTTCCGATACCCGTGTTGTAGCGGCGTTGTCGGCATATATAAAACGTTTTTCCAAATCATGATTCTCCTTTCGGAATATTCTTTGCCTATATTATATATCAT
>CAMWRN010000267.1 GCA_947176675.1 uncultured Clostridia bacterium
ACATTACTATCTGCATAGTGTAGGTCAGGAATGCCATCATGTCGCCCACCTGCATTTCGCCGTTGTCGATACCCTTTGCTCCGAACCATACGATAAGTACGCTTATTCCGTTCATAATAAGGGTCATGAACGGCATCATGACTGTCATTACCCTGTTGGTGAAAAGCTGGGTCTGCATGAGGTTTTTATTTGCGGTATCAAAACGCTGCTCCTCGTACTCCTCGCGGCTGAACGCCCTGATAACGGGAAGTCCCGTAAGTATCTCGCGGGTGACAAGGTTAAGGCGGTCGATAAGCTTCTGCATCATTTTGAATTTTGGCATTGCCACCGACATAAGTACAGCTACCAGCATAAGTATCGCCGCAACCGCTATAAAGATTATCCAGCCCATTCCCGTACCTGTGCGTACAACCTTTATTACGCCGCCTATGCCCATGATAGGCGCGTACAGGACCATACGCAGTATCATGACAATTACCATTTGCACCTGCTGAATGTCGTTTGTTGAACGGGTTATCAGTGATGCTGTGGAGAATTTGTCCATCTCGCTGTTTGAAAAGGAAATTACTTTACGGAATATTTTTTCGCGGACGTTCATTCCAAACAGCGCGCCCAGCTGCGCCGCGATAAATCCGACCACAATGGTAACGACCATTACCAACAGAGCCATTCCCATCATTTTCGCGCCCGTCTTGAAAATGTAATTCATTCGCAGAGCGTCCATGTCTGTGCCTTGAGCTTCAAGCTCGCTTTGAGCAAATCCTATCGCCATCTGGGACAGCATTATATCGCTGTATCCCTCAAAGCTTTTGTTTATCTCCTCTATCATCGGAGCGCGCTGTTCTTCGGGCATTGCAAGAAGCGCATCGACGAGAGTCATTCCCTCGGGAAGCTGCGTGCCTTCCGGGAGCATTGAGCTGTCCGCATTTTCAAGAGCGTACACAACTGCCGCGGGATAAGCAATGTGCAGCTCGACGTTCTCCGCTTCGTACAGACGGCTGTAACTGTCGCTGTCCCCCTTTGAATAATACTTTGTCAGTAAACCGCTCTTGTCGAACAGCAGCAGCTTTTCCATGCTTTCGGGGGAAATTTCGTCAAGAGCAGCCGTCTCAATTCCGCCCTGCTGGATACCAACGTCCACAATATCGGACGTATACTGCGGAAGCGCAAGGTCGCAGAAAGCCTGAACTATCAGCAGCGCCACTATCAGCGGTATCCATGCCGCAGATTTACCAAGATGTTTAAGCATTTTTATCATTTACACTGACCTCCTTATTATAAATGTAGTCAGACATAATGTTAAGTATTTCATTGTAAAGACGGTTGAATTCCCGAAGCTGCTCGCTTCCCATTTTGTCGCTGATACAATGTATCATACCAATAAATCTTTCGTGCGCAACGTCCAGAAGCTTTTCACCGTTTTTCGTCAGCTTTACCATAGTGCTTCGGCGGTTAAATGCGTTAACGCGGCGTTCGATGAGTCCCCGCTCCTCCAGAGATTTCAGCATTCTCGACACCGCGGGGGGAGTTACCTCCAGTGCGGCTGCGATCGCGGAAACGGCAATACCGTCGGGCGAATCGCTTTCGCTGATAATGTTCATAGTGCAGAACTCACTGTGGGAGACTCCCAGCTTTGAGGGCAGGTGCATCATAAGCTGCCGCATTCTGTGAAATTTTTCGGCTATTTCAAAACTTTCACCGAGTTCATCGTTTACGTTCATTTCAGTTTCACTCCGATCCTTGCTTAAAATACTTAACATTGTTATCTGTTTGATATGATACCACTACTTTTTTTTGTTGTCAATAGACAAAAGAAAGTTTCATCATTTCAACACATTGTACAAATTTCGGAAAATTTTGTTAACCTTTTATACATCTTTTAAGAAACACAATAGAAAACGGAACGCTTTCAAATAAGCGTTCCGCCGAGAAATTTATCTGTTTTTGTTTTTAAAGCTGCTGCGTATTTTCCTGTACTTTATTTTGTCTCGGATAAAGCGGAAAAAGTCCCCTCCGAAAAACAGCAGAAAGTTCAGCATTGACAGAACGATCACTATCCTGCGGCTCATAAATGGCGTGAAGATAAGATTGTAGATCAGGAAAGCCGCGTCCACCCAAGCAAGCCACTTCATTTTCACGGGAATGAAAAAGAAAAGCAGGAGCTGCATATTCGGATTGATTACCGCCATTGCAAGAAACAGCGTCAAATTAAGATAGTGAATTGTGGCGTAACCTGTGATAAATCCGCCTATGGCAGCGAAAATAACGCCGCTGAAATAGTATACGTTGAAATTGAAGCCGCCCCAGTAGTCCTCAAGGCTTGAGCCGATAAGCCAGTACAGATACAGCCAGAAAACCATGCTTATCGGGTTCATGTTTTCGGGAATAAATATGAATGAAATAACTCTCCATATCTGACCGTGAATTATTGCACTTCTGTTAAAGGTTAGGAACGAAAGCAGCGGAATATCCGTTGCAAGATACTGGAACGCAAAGACGATCCCTGTGCCTATGACGATATAGAGCATCAGGTTGCTGATATAATACCGTCCGAATTTCCTGTTCAGCTTATTCAGTATATTCAATTCAGATACCTCATTTCATAAATTTGGAAGATAAACAAATTATACCACCAATTTGCAAAAAAATCAACAGCCTATTGCAAATATCGGAAAAACAGGTTATAATATATCTAGTAAGTATATTTTGGAGGAATGTTAAAATGAGCGTTAAAATCACAAAGGATATGATTATAGGCGATATTCTCGACCTTGACGCGGATACTGCGCCTTTCTTTCTTGAGATGGGAATGCACTGTCTGGGCTGTCCCTCGGCAAGGGGAGAAAGCCTTGCGGACGCTTGCGCGGTACACGGAGTAAGTCCCGATGAACTTGTTGCAAAGCTTAACAAGCATTTCGAGAATAAGTAATTATCAAGGGCGTAAGGTTTTTGCTTTACGCTCTTAGTTTACGCTGTTTGACCGTTAGGCAATATTTGGACACGGTTTGTTTACGAATTGTATGTTTATTTGTTTCTTAAAATGAAATATAATACATATGAACAATAATTCATATGATGTTGAGAGGACATTATTCTGTTATGCTTGATAAAAGACTAACGCTTTGCGCGGAATTCGTCCGCGGAAAAAGAGTCTGCGATGTTGGTACGGATCACGCCTATCTGGTGGCGGAACTTCTTTCCGAGGGGAAGTGCGATTCAGCCGTTGCTGCGGACATAAACGAAAAGCCGCTGGCTTCGGCAAGGATCACCCTTGAAAAAGCGGGAGTCCTTGACATGGCGGAGCTTATCCGGTCGGACGGACTGAAAAATATCCCGGAAAGCGGGATAACGGATATCGTTATAGCGGGAATGGGCGGAGAGCTTATTTTCAAAATATTGTCCGAATGCGAATGGCTGAAAGGAAAAAACCTGATATTGCAGCCGATGAGCCGTAGCGAATTTTTGATAAAGAAGCTATGCGAAAACGGCTTTGAGATACTGATTAGGCGGACGGTTACGGACGGAAAATTCTGCTACACGGTGATAAACGCAGTCAAAAATGATGCGCCGTCCTTTACGCCGTCAGACATCTTTCTCGAAACAGGGAAGCTTGACATGAGCGAACCCTCCTC
>CAMWRN010000268.1 GCA_947176675.1 uncultured Clostridia bacterium
GTATTATCATTGTAAATGTACTCAAAATTATAATAGTGTGTCGGTTCTGTATAAACCAAATCAAATAATCCTATCTTATCTTCAAAAAGCGTTCCCTCGCTTATCTGATTGGCAATAACCTTTTCACTGTAATGAGTGTCAATTTTATACCTAAGATAAAGGTTAATTATACTGAATATCAGTACAACAATCGTGAAAACTAAAGAACTGATAACAGACAAACTGCTCCAAATTTTAAATGTGTTTTTTCTTGTTTCCATATTTTATTATCCTTTCTGTGGTACTGCTTATTGTTCAGCCCATATTGGTCGCTTACATAACACGCACACGCGCAAGTTACAACAGCGGCGGTGTAACGTCCCTACGGACTTTATGCAGGGAGCTTATACCTTGCTGAGAGTATTACATACGCCATAAACGGCGGTTTACTGTCACTTTCTCGGTTTAAGACTGCTAAGTCAGCCCTTTGTCCCCAGTGGGGAATTTAATCAATATCATATGTATAAACGTAAACCGACAATTCGGGAAAAAGCATTGCTGTTTGCTTTGTAATATAAAGTACCTTGAACTTGACAAGACCGCCTGTACCCGCGCCCAAAAGCGGCATTGCGACGGTACGGTATCCTGCTTCTCTGCAATACTTGAATATAGAATTTAAAAGTATAATGACAGTCTTTTCGCTGCTTCTGCCGCCCGGAGTATGCATTGTAACGGCGTGGATCACTTCTTTGCATTTCAGTCCGAAGCTTGGAGAAGTAAATATTTCTCCAGTACTTTTCCCCAAAATGAAAGAGGGAATATGAGCAAACCGTCTTGCTTTTTGGGTGCAGTACGTCTCCATTTTTCCGTCTGTACTGCGGTTCAGACTTTCCGCTACTCCGTGCAATAAACCGTCTCTCGCCTTTTTACCTCCCATATAACCCCAACCGTTGGCGGCGTTTACAATAGCGTCTGCTTCTGCCTCGGCTATGTCCATATTGAAAACCGAAACGTTGGAATATTCTTTCATAATATTATCCTTTCATTTATAAAATCCTTTTCATTCCCCACTGGGGAATGTGCAACTAAAAAATAGTTGCATTTTTATGTGATATGTGATATACTATACGTAAGGAGGGCGATATCATTGGGCAGGAAAGAAAAGCTTATACAGCGGCTTCTATCCGTACCTAAAGATTTTACTTTTGAGGAAATGCAGTCATTGCTTGAAATTCTTGGATTTGAAATGAGCAACAAGGGAAAAACAAGCGGGTCAAGGGTAAAGTTTTACAATGGAAATACGGTTATCATACTTCATAAGCCGCACCCGCGCAAGGAACTGCTTGAATATCAAGTCAAGCAAATAATTGAAAAGCTAAAGGAGGATGAGTTGATATGAAAAACGCTATGGAATACAAAGGGTATTTCGGAACGGTCGAATACTCCGAATCCGATAACATACTGTTCGGAAAGGTCATAGGGGTTGGCAGTCTGATTTCCTACGAGGGCAGCAGCGTTGACGAGCTGCGGAGTGATTTTGAAGCTGCTGTTGACGATTACCTTGAATTGTGCGCAGAAAATGGCGTCGAACCTGACAAAACTTATAAAGGCAGCTTTAATGTGCGGATTTCGCCAAATCTGCACCGAAATCTTGCGCTGTATTCTGCTTCTCATAATCAATCACTTAACACGTCTGTCGAAGCGGCAATAGAATACTATATATCGTCCAAAGCATAACCTTGTTCCCATACCGTAAGTCGCTCGCGGTGTGGGAATTTTTTTAATTTCCCATAAGCCTGTCAATTACAATGCTTGCTTCATACTGATTAAGAGTTGAAACTTCAAAATCAGAGAAATCAATATCTATATTTGAATATGTTTTCATACGATTTATCAATTTTAGCTGTCTTTCACTTATAGGCTTTTTACCCCAACGCATTGCAGACTCCTTGTCCCAAAGGGGTTTGGAATTGCTGTAATTTTCATTTAAATATTCGTAAGCTATATCAAACGCACCTTGTAATGCTACAGCTTCTGCAATCATATCAGGATAAGAATATTTATTTTTCAATGTGTACACCGATGTTTTTCCGAGATTATCAGCAGCGTCGATAATAATCCGCAAATTATTTCCCAAGCTGCAAGTGAAAGAACCGTCACAGCCTTGTTTCCAGTTTATTCCGCGCATATTTACCTCGTTATTTTCTGCCCATAAGCTGATTTTTTGTACATTTAAAATCCACGCACGTGGAGTGTTGTTAATAAGCAATTCTATCGTTTCCTGCATTTGCGTGAGCATACCTGTAACCAATGCCTGCTTTTTCAACGGTACAGATGAATAATCAAGTCCGAGCAGAGTAGGAGCAGTACACAACTTATGCCGTCCTGAGGCTCCGACACAATCAATAAGTGTGAGGCATTTTTTGCCTTTGTACAGCCGCAATCCGCGTCCGATCATCTGGGTATACAATGAAGCGTTGACAGTCGGGCGTGCCGCTATTACAGTTTCTATAAGAGGGATATCTGTACCCTCGGTAAATACCATACAGTTGATTATACAGGGTATTTTTCTTTCGATAAAATCTTTTATTATCTGTTTACGCTGTTCAGACGGAGTTTTACCCGACACAACGACAGATCCGTCTATAAGCATGGACAAAGCATTGGCGTGAGCAATATCGGCAGCGAAAATAAGTGTCTGTCCGACTGCAAGCTGGCGGTAGCTTTCGGCAACTGTTTGATTAAGTTCGGGTTTATTTATCGATAGGGAAAGCTGCTTCGTATCAAAATCTCCGTTTTTCTTTTTTACATTTGACAGATCGTATCCTAAATTAACTCTCAAACAGTTTATATCCGAAAGATAACCATTGTCGATACCCCATTTCAGATCACGACTGAATACTATATCGTCAAACACATCGTCAAGTCTGACTTTATCTCCGCGCTTAGGTGTGGCGGTAAACCCTATATGTATTCTTGGCTTAAAATAGCTGTATATTTTTTTGTAAGTTGGCGCGGCAGCATGATGAGCTTCGTCCGTGATTATCATATCAAAGTCATCAGGGGAAAATTTATTTAATCTTCGCACAAGCGACTGAACGCTTGCGGAAACAACTTCCTCACCGTTTGAATGTTCAGCAGCCTGTTCTACACCAAATGAGCAGTTAAAATACATTTGCGGCTGATGTACAAGTTCATCGCGATGTGACAAAATAAGAGTACGCCCTCGCCGTTTAAGCTGAGAAAATATAACGGTTTTTCCAAGTCCTGTTGCAACAGAAACAAGATGACTTCCGTTTTCAAGATTGTTAATTGTATCAACACATTCCTGTTGATACGGTCTTAGTTCTATATTCATAAGCTCTCCCTTTCCATTCCCCAGTGGGGAATTTTTTTCTCATCTTTTATATGTTCAAAAAAGTTATCAATCAGCTTTACCGCTTCTTCCGATGTGTAAATTCCCAACTCTTTAAGTTCTTCTAACTGCTTTTTTAAACGGTCTGGAAATTTCGTTAAAAAGCCTTTCTCATGTTCAGCCATTTCTATTCTCCTTGTTCCCTATAAATTTTTATTTTAAAAATTTATCCTAAAACTGAAATTTCCTATATCGTCAACAGAAAGCCTTATTGTTTTTATGTATTGGTTGTAAA
>CAMWRN010000269.1 GCA_947176675.1 uncultured Clostridia bacterium
CGGAAAAGCTTCCTGACATGTGGAATACTCTTATAGGTGAAAACGTCTACGAGCTTTCGGGAGGAGAACGGCAAAGGATTTCCATTGCCCGCGCATTTCTGAAAAATGCTCCGATAATTTTGCTTGATGAGGCAACTGCAAGCCTTGATGTTGAAAACGAAACGCTTATTCAGGAATCCCTTTCCAAGCTTATTGAAAGTAAAACAGTTATGATAATCGCTCACCGTATGCGTACAGTTGCGGGGGCGGATAAAATTGTTGTTCTCGCGGACGGAACGGTTGCCGAGCAGGGCAAGTCTGACGAACTGTTGAATAAAAACGGCTTATATTCACATATGGTAAAGCTCCAGACCGAAAGTCAGGGCTGGGTTTTATAATAAAATTTTTTAAAGGCAAATTATTATGAAGAATTGCAGAACAGGCAGAGGACTGCGAGTTTGAAAATAATATTGCTGATGTTGAAATAGACGGAAATAAATCATCAGAAGAAATCGGCAGCACAGACGAATGTACGAAAGCGCTGACCAATAAAGCTTTTTTCGGTTTTCACGCGGTTATGGTCTCATAGCCGTGTGTTTTTGTTTGATGTGTGGTCGTGATATACAAGTGTGAAATATCTGTAAATAATCCCGTAAGCTATTGACAGGAAAAATCAAAAGTTGTATACTCATATTAAGTTAGCTGACGCTAATTGCGGCAATAACGTTTATCAAGGCATCGGGTTAGCTTAACTAACTTGATTTCGAGGAGAATTATTTATAATATGGTTTCGTATTATTGGGGACGGTATCGCAATGGACTTGATATTTGCGCTGACATTGTGCATAGCATAGATAAGTTTTGGAAAGGTTATCGAGCTTGCACAGAATGAATATTACGTTATTGTCGTTGCAGAGGACGGCTCTAATTCCGATGAACCGGATATAGGCGCAGTTTCAGTAACGGAAGAAGTATTTGTATATGGTAGGCAGCTCCTCGGAAACGAAAAATGACAGAAAATTTAAATAAAAGTCCAAAAAATTATGTACGGGAGTCATATTATGAAATACGGTATTATGGAAAGACTTTTCTGGTCGGTGTTCAAGGGCGGCTACAAGCGTGAGCTGGAGAACACACTGCACGTTAAAAACAGCGGAATGGTCATGAAAAAAGCGCACAAAAAATACAGGGAAATGATTGAAAGCGTGCAGGAATTCCGTCCCAGAAACAGGTTTGTTTCCAACATAATTCTTGGGTGTATTTTAGGTTCTGTATATATTTCACTGGAGGAAAAGCCGCCTGTGGAGAAAATGATTATTTTCAACCGCGAGGCTGTTATGAACAACAAGATCATGCTGAAGACGGTTATCAGCGAGAAAAATTATACTGCCGAGGGACAGCGCGCTCTTGCCGAGGAAGCCAAGAAAAGTGAGAGTGATACCAACCCTTATTCTTGGCAGTACACCTTTGAAGCCGGAAAATCACTTATGGAATTCACTACATATTTCAAAACCTGCGGGCTTTGTCATTTGTACAAGGAATGGGGAATTCCCGAAATCACTCCTTCAATGTGCAGGTTGGACTACGACATGGCTCACGCAAACAATACAGAATTTATACGGGAGCAGACTTTATTTGATGGCGGCGAATACTGCGACTGCCGTTATATTCATAAGCCGCTTAAAAAATAATTTGGAAGTGATGCTTTATGGTATCAAAAAAATTCATTATTTAATGACGGGTAAGGTGATGAAATGTTAAAGATCGAAAATAAATCCCAAGAAGAAATTGCGGAAATAGGCAAAAAGATAGGTGAGGCATTTGCCGCCGAAAAAGAGGGCATAGTGACAATGCTCACAGAGGAGCAGACAATAAGGGCATTTGAAATTATGACGGAGTATTGTTACAGGTCGGGGAAGCTTTACGCAACGTCCGAAAAGGGAGAGGGGTATGTCGCTTATTGGGAGAAAAAAACAAAGCCTGCAATAGCGCCTGCCCTGCATATGATAAAGCGTTTTTTATGCGAACTGCCTTTAAAGGCGTGTATTGCTTTTGCACAAAGCGGCGGCGAGCAGTATGCAAAAATTTTCAAAAAGGAACCGAACTATATTGCGGTATCAATGGTGGCAGTCCTGCGGGAATTTCAGGGCAAGGGTTTTATGCACAAGGTTCTTGAGCAGCCCTTTGCCGAAGCGAAAAAGAAAAATATACCATGCGTACTTGATACCGATACGCCGCTCAAGGTAAAGAAATATGCAAGGTGCGGCATGAAGCTGTGCGGAGAGAAAAAATTAAAGCATGGTATTTCGCTGTACACATTGGTATACAGTGCTGATAATTGATATAATTTAAACAGAGGTGCAGCATGAAATACATACCCGAAAAAATGCTTAAAAAAAGCAGATTTTCTGTTTTATACAATAATTTCGATAATTCCGCAAAGCATTTTGTAACTGAAAAAATAAGTCAGTATATAAACGAAAATCCTCAATATTGCGACAATAAAAATTACGTGCATTTATGTAATCTGTTTGCGGCACTGGCGTTTGAAGCGTTCTTCGAGCAGAACTGTTCACGCGCCAAGGCTATAGAAAAAATCAAAAACGCAATGTATAAATACCTTGAACCATATGTCCGAAAAATGCAGCGGCTTTCGGAAAATCCGTTTTTTATACCGTTTTTAAAGCTGACTATGCCGCTGAAATTCAAATGCACCTGTGGTTACGGCTGGAAAATCGAATACCCGAATGCAGATAAAAACGAATTCGCAATGACTACACGAGAGTGTATATACTGCAAAATTTTTTTAAAATACGGGATTTTTGAGCTTTCGGAAATATTCTGTAAGGTTGACGATTTTCTGTATTCAAACTTGCCCGGCGCAGATTTTTTGTACACCGAACAGCTTGGTACCGGCGGAAGTATGTGTGATTATACATTTCGGAAAAAGGTCGATAAAATTATAAGGGTCGAAAACAAATTCCAAGAATAAATTGCGGAGATAAGCAGAAAAATAGGCACGGCTTTTGCCGTCGAAAAGGACGGTATATCGCAAATAATTATTTAAAACTGAACAGAAAACCTGCAATATATAAGCGGCACTTAAAAAGTTACCCTTGACTAACACACATTTAGTATGATATACTGGTTTTGGTTAGCATACGACAACTGAAAGGAGAATATAAAATGAGCGTAGTAGTAATAGGCGGAAACGACTGCATGGCAACAAGGTACAAGGACATCTGCAAATCGTACAACTGCAAGGCAAAGGTGTTTACTCAAATGCCGTCGGATTTTGAAAACAAGCTGGGAAATCCCGATCTGATGGTGGTTTTCACAAACACCTGTTCCCACAAAATGGTGAACAGCGTGAATCAGAAATCCAAAAAGTACGACATTCCCGTAGCAAGAATACACAGCTCCAGCGCAAGCGCACTAAAAAGCGTTTTGGAACAGTACTGCATATGAATAAATGTTTGTACAAAATTACCGTAAAGTTACCCAAAGCTAACTTGTTGATCTGTACATATTTAACGAAAATGGAAAAGGTCATAAAAACCTCTTGACATTCTTATGAATATGAAGTAATACATCTGACGCAGCCGACGACTTAATAGGCAGAGATCTCGGTGGTCGCCGTATCAT
>CAMWRN010000270.1 GCA_947176675.1 uncultured Clostridia bacterium
ATGTTATTTTTAACAAATCCGCAATGAATATCTGCACATTTTCACAAAAAAATCACACTGAGCCGTATGCTGTATTAATAAAAATGTCCAAATGAGCGCAAAAAAGTATTGTGAAATGATTAACAAATATTTAAAAGCTTTTCCGCGTTAATATGGGATATCAGTTCCCGCTCCGTATCGGTTAATGACAGCCTTTCCAACATTTCCCTTTCGCGGCAGGACGGATGCCAAGGACAGTCGGAAGCAAACAGTATCTTATCCGCGCCGTGATTCCTGATGATACGCAACGCCTGCTCGTCGGAAATAGTGCCGTCTATGTAGGCAGTGTCGAGAAAAACGTTCCTGCCCACAAGATATTTTTCCACATCGTCCCAACGTTCGTTTCCGCCGAGATGGGCAAGTATAAGGGTCATTTCGGGGACAGCGTCCAATACGGCTGCGCTCATTTGAGGCGTGCAGTGGATACAGTCCACTGACATAGCGTCCAGACCAGCGTGTAAAACCACAGGAAGCTCAAGCTCCGCGCATTTGCGGTACAACGGGAAAAGTCTTTCCTCGTCGGCGAAAAATCCTTGATAATCGGGGTGAAGCTTAACTCCGTGAAGTCCGAGAGACTTGATTTGTTCAAGCTCGTCAAAAGCGTCCTCCGCGTCTGGGTGGACTGAACCGAAGCACCAAAGAACGCCGCTGTTGGCAGTCTGAACCTCCTTAGCCCAGTTGTTTATCACCGTCTGTTGGGAGGGCTTTGTAGCAATGGGAAGAATTACCGCTTGGTCAACCTTCCACACGGGAAGCTTTTCCAGAAGCTCGCCGACAGTACCCCTTGTGGCAGCTGGAACAGCCGCACCGTATCCCGATTCGATAAGAGTTTGTTCAAGCTTGGATATTGCCTTTTCCGCGATTTGATCGGTAAAGGCGTGGGTGTGGAAATCAATATACATTATTAATGCTCCTTTTTAGCTCGGAAGAAAAATTACATATCCTAATCCCAATAGTACAATTATACCATATTATAATTCAAATGTCAAATTTTTTATGTAATTTTGCTAAAAAAATTGCACAAAACCTACTTAATGTCAAAACACCATAGACAATTTTTTATCTTTTACGCTCCGAAAGAGTAATTTCAAAAGTTAAACAATATAAAATAAAAATACTACAGATAAAAGAACACACCATAAATTTAATTTAGTAGTTCAAAATACTGTTTAGGTAGTTTTGAAACCGCAACAAAATGTTAAATTAATAAAAAAATAAACCGCATTGCAAGCCTTAAACAGCTTTACAACACGGTTTGTGGTGCAGATGAAGGGACTTGAACCCACACGGTATTACTACCACTAGAACCTGAGGGCAGCGTTACGACAGGGAAAAATAAAAATACTGAGCTTCCGATTTTGAATAATGTAGTCTATCAAAATTTACATATAATACAAATAGTGTAACATAATTTTCAGACATTGTCAACACACCGCGGCAAAAAAATAACAATGCCTTAACCTCGTACAGATCAAAGCATTGTTCTTTTTTGCCGGATCGTAAAATCCTATTGATCTACGGGACGGTTATTATCAAATGACGGCGGCTTAACATTCACATTGGGAAACGGACTGTCAGCGGGCGACGGCTCCGACATACTGAAATACATTTTCGCCGCTTTTGTCGTGCCGAAATCACGATTCGAGCCTGTGTCCTGAACCTTATTGAACGCCTCGCGGAACATGGCGTTGTGAGCTTCCTCGCGGTTTAACAGAAAGTCGATAGTTTCGCGAACCTTTTTATCGTTTATCTGACAGTAAAGATATTCGTACACGACCTTCGCCCGCTGTTCCGAAGCAATATTCGACATAAGATCGGCGCAGAGATCGCCCGTAACGGTAACATAATCTCCCGTCCACGAATATCCGGACGCGTTTATAAGTCCGGGATTCAATCCGAACAGAACGTGCGACTGGATCTCGCCCGTCGGAACCGCTGCCGCGTCAACACCGTGACCGTTCAGAAGATTGATAGTCTGCGCCACCATCTCCATATGACCGAGCTCCTCCGCGGAAATATCAAGAAACAGATCCTTGATAGCCTGATCCTTTATCCTGAAGCTCTGCGACATATACTGCATTGCCGCCTTGAGCTCGCCGTTAGCTCCGCCGAGCTGCTCCTGAAGCAGCGCCGCGTACTGCGGATTCGGCTTTTCAATGCCGACCGGATGAAATAACTGTTTTTCATGCTTGAACATAGAAGCATTCCTCCCTTTGGGAGTTATTGTTCCTATTTTTAATGAAATTATTCGCTGTACTGCCGTGCCGCCGTTATTTAATCGTTAAAACTCCCCAAAATACATTTTTCCAATTCCTCATCGCTGAGGGGACGATCTAATTCAAATGCGAACCTTGTTATATTACGCAAAACCGATTTTTGTTTATTCCGATCCGAAATTTTTTCTTTTACTGTTTGCCTTGCAAATACCATAAAATCGAGGATCGCGTCAATGCTGCCAGGAATGATCTCCCCGAAATCCTCTTTTAACGCAAGCCCGGCAGCAGGCGATAAACGTTTGTATTGACCGCCACGCATAAATTTTTACTCTTGATCATGGCGGGAAAAATAAAATCGCACAGATCAGGCATATCAACGGCATTAACCGGAATATTACGCTTTTTACAAGCAGATACGATTATTTCGTTTTTCATTCTGTCCTCTGCCGCAATAACAAAAATCGGACGCGGAGCCAGATCCGATTCACAAAAGCAGCGTTCTGCCATGGTTATTCCCGATAATGCTTTTATATTACAGGAAATGTTTTGGGCAACTATACGAATACTCGGAGAAAAAGGAAGTAATCTTTCAATTTTTTCTTCCGCATCGAAACCGCCGCCGCAAATAAGAACTTTTTTGTTTTCTATATCTGTAAACATCGGAAAGCAATTCATATCATACCTCCAAAGCTTCTGTACAGTAAAATTCCGTCTTGCCGCCCGCGTTTACAGACTTTACGCTTACGCCGTATATTTTTTCAATAACGCCGCAGCGAAGTATCTCCTCGGGAATACCGCACCGAATAATTTTTCCTTCGTCCATAACGACAATCTTATCTGAAATTTTAAGCGCTGATAAAATATCGTGCAGAACTAAGATCAAGGTTAAATATATCTCTGAAGGATATAAATGTACTGCCCAGACTCAGGCTAAGCAAAAAAAGTATTGCGCACGCGGCTGAGCCGCCTGTCAAAAGCAGCCAAAATCTATTGCGCTTCACTATAGAGTATTTCCTCCAAATTTTTGTAAGCGTCGAAGAAAAGCGCGTTGGGCTTCATATTGTACAGGCGTTTTTCCATAAAATACACTTCTCCGTTTTTAACGGCGTCAAGCTCATACCATAACGGATATTCTTTCATAAAGGCTTCAACGTTTGCCTTTACGCTTTCCATATCGTCGCCCGTTTGAACAAAGAAAATTTTATCGGGATCCTGAAGCGCAATACTCTCAACGCTCAGATTTTCCAGCAATGAATTATCGCTGTCCGCAATATTTTTGCAGCCGAAATCCCTAAGCATGGCGCCGAGCATCGTTCCTTCGGAATTTTTAACTCGGATACTCGAGCCGGAAGCTCGCATGGCAAGGAC
>CAMWRN010000271.1 GCA_947176675.1 uncultured Clostridia bacterium
CTTCTGTTGCTGCTCATAATTATTTTCCATGCTCCCGGAAGAGAGCATAACTCCTTTCACCTATGTTTAAAATGACACTTCGTATCATTCGTGATTTTGCTTCAGAAAATTTTTCCGCTTGTAAATCAAATATTTTCCGAAACGATCTGCTTGGGAAGAATCTTTGCGTCTGCAGAAATGGTGATGTTGTGTCCGACTACGGCAATGCCCCAGTCATCGCGGTTCTCGATGGTTTCGGGTCTTGCGCCTATCTGGGCTCCCGACTCAACTACGCAGTTTTCGCCAACGATAGCATACTCAACGATAGCTCCCGATTTGATAACAGATCCCGGCATGATGATAGAGTCGGTAACTGTAGCGCCTGCCTCAACGGTAACGCCCTCAAACAGAATGGAGAAATCAACTGTGCCGTTAACATTGCAGCCGTCAGTAACCATGGAGTTCTCGATAACGGCGTCTGCGCCGATATACTGAGGAGGCATGATAGGATTTCTGGAGTACATCTTCCAGTCGGGATCATACAGGTCAATGGGGATATTGGGGTTAAGCAGATCCATGTTTGCTTCCCAGAGAGAATCGAGAGTACCAACGTCCTTCCAGTATCCGTCAAATGTGTAGGCAACCATTTTCTCATTAGCCTTGAGCATATTGGGAATGATAGCCTTACCGAAGTCCTTGTCCTCTTCGGGATTGTTTTCGTTGTCGATGAGGTACTGCTTCAATTTGCTCCATGTGAAGATGTAGATACCCATTGAAGCCAACGTAGAACGGGGATTCTTTGGCTTTTCCTCAAAGTCTACGATATTGTCATCGTCATCTGTGATCATGATACCAAAGCGTGAAGCTTCCTCCTTGGGAACATCAAGAACAGCGATTGTAGCGTCAGCGTTCTTTTCCTTGTGGAAGTCCAGCATTTTGTTGTAATCCATCTTATAGATGTGGTCACCCGAAAGAATGATAACATATTCGGGTGAGTAGCGGTCAACAAAAGCGATGTTCTGATAGATAGCGTTTGCGGTACCCTTATACCATTCAGCTCCCAAAGCTGTCTGATAAGGAGGCAGACAATGCGCTCCGCCGTACTGCTTGTCAAGGTCCCAAGGCTGACCGTTGCCGATGTAGTCGTGCAGTACCAGAGGCTGGTACTGGGTAAGTACGCCTACGGTGTCAATACCCGAGTTTACGCAGTTTGAAAGGGGAAAATCAATAATGCGGTATTTTCCGCCGTAAGGAACAGCAGGCTTTGCCATATCGTGAGTAAGAGCATACAGACGGCTTCCCTGACCGCCCGCAAGCAGCATCGCAACGCATTCTTTCTTAGTTGTATACATTAGTTATATCCTCCTCGTGTTGGGATTATTTTTTGCTTTTGTGATTTGTTTTTCCTGTTTTGCCCGCGGGCTTTTTCGCCGCAGGTTTGGAAGCTTTTGCAGATGTTTGGGATTTCGCCTCCTTTTCAACCGATTTTGTTTTATCAGCTGACCCGTTTGCGTTCGATTCGGACGCTTTTGCATCGGGCTTTGTTTTATCAGCGCGTTTTTTCTTGGGCGTTACGGTGAAATACATCACGCTCATCGCGGGGATATCCATAACTATCGACTGTTCGTAGCCGTGCATGGAGTAGTCCTCGGATTTGAGCTTTCCGTTCTGCACAAGACCCGTTCCGCCGTACTTAACGTCATCACTGGAGAACACCTGCTCATATACGCCCTCGTAAGGCACGCCTATGCGGTAGCCGTCCCGCGCAACGGGAACGAAGTTGCACACCGCAACGATCTCCTTGCCGTTTCTGTCTATACGTCTGAACGAGATAACGCTCTGCATATAGTCATCGTGACATATCCATGAGAAGCCTTCCCATGACTCATCGTTTTCCCAGAGAGGGGAAGTTCTCAGATAAAATTTGTTAAGGTCTCTGCTGAAATCCTGTATCTTCCTGTGATTGTCGTAGTCCAGCAGCAGCCAGTCAAGACCCTGCTTGAAGTTCCACTCAATGACCTGTGCAAACTCACTGCCCATAAAGTTCAGCTTTTTGCCGGGGTGAGCGAACATATACCCGAGGAAAGCGCGCAGGGAAGCGAACTTTTCTTCCATGCTCCTGCCGCTCATCTTGTTGAACAGCGACGCTTTTCCGTGTACCACCTCGTCGTGAGAAATGGGGAGTATATAGTTTTCGCTGAAGCTGTAGAAGAACGAGAAAGTAAGCTTTCCGTGGTTGTTTGCGCGGAAGATGGGATCCATTTTCATGTAGTCCATCATATCGTTCATCCAGCCCATGTTCCACTTGAAGTTGAAGCCAAGACCGCCAACATCGGCAGGCTTTGTAACAAGAGGCCATGCAGTGGATTCCTCGGCGATCATAAGTATGTTTCCGCATCTGCCGAACACCGCTGTGTTTAGCTTTCTCAGGAATTCTATCGCTTCGTAGTTTTCGTTGCCGCCGTCCTTGTTGGGACGCCATTCTCTGCGGTCGTAGTCAAGGTACAGCATTGAAGCCACCGCGTCAACGCGCAGACCGTCAATGTGGAATTTTTCCAGCCAGTACACTGCGTTTGAGATAAGGAAAGACTGTACTTCCGGCTTGCCGAAGTCAAAAACTCTCGTGCCCCATGAAGCGTGTTCCTTTTTGAGCGGATCGGTGTACTCGTAGCAGCAGTCTCCGTCGAACTCGAAAAGTCCTGCCGCGTCTTTCGGGAAGTGTGCCGGAACCCAGTCAAGGATAACGCCAATACCCGCCTGATGGAACATATCCACCATTTTCATCATGTCCTCGGGAGTTCCGTAACGCGAAGTGGGCGCATAATATCCGATGATCTGATAGCCCCAGGAACCGTCAAAGGGGTACTCCGCCAAAGGCATAAGCTCAAGGTGAGTGTACCCCATATCCTGAAGATATGGAATCATCTCCTCGGCGAACTTGACATAACTGAAAGGCTCTCCGTTCTCGTAGGTTCTCCACGACCCTATGTGAGCCTCGTAAATATTCATGGGACTGCGGTAAATATTCTTGGAATCTCTTTCCTTGAACCACTTTTCGTCCCCCCACTTATACTCGTTTATATCAAAATATTTTGTGGCGGTGTTGGGACGGGTCTCCATATGGGTACCGAACGGATCGGATTTCATAACTATGCTCATATGTGCGGTCTCTATACTATATTTATATGCAAAATATTTTTCCACACCGGGAATAAATATTTCCCATACAGTGGTGTCTGCAAGCTGCTCCATGGAGTTTTTGTTACGGTCCCAGTCATTGAAATCGCCTACCAGTGAAACGGATTTCGCATGGGGAGCCCACACTCGGAAGAACACACCGTCCTTTCCGTCTTTTATGCCCTTATGCGCGCCGAAGAAGTCGAACGCGGTATAGTTGGTTCCTTCATGAAAGACATGGAGGGGGAACTCATATCCATCTGAAAAAGTTTTGTCGTTGTTTGCCATATCATAAGCTCCTTCAATGGGGCGCTGCCCCGTTATTTAACGAGCGGCTTCCGACACATCGGCGGGGTGGACGCTTTTCAAGCATGCTTACGTCAGGCAAGCATGCGCACTTCAAGCCGCAATTGTACTTCTTTATGTTTATATTTTAACAGATTATGTATCATAATGC
>CAMWRN010000272.1 GCA_947176675.1 uncultured Clostridia bacterium
TCTTTCGCAAAAGAAGGCACTTTGCGAAACTGTTGGGGGACGTTCTTCATGAGCATAGAGCTGTTTGAACACAACAAAACAGCATATGAATCGGCGGTTGCTATGCTTACGGAAACAGGTAAGGCTGCCGTTATACACCCTACCGGTACGGGCAAATCCTTTATAGGCTTGTGGCTTTGGGTTTCCATACAAAAAAGATATTTCGATGGTAAATTGAACGAAAAACAGATTGCAAATTATTTGAAATAGGTGTGGAGTTATATTAGCGGTCAAGCATAACCGCGAGGGAGGTGCAAAAGAAATGGAAGGCGAAAAGCGCGTCCGCGAAAACAGGATAGAGCATTGGAAAATAATATCGCTGTATTTGGCAGTATACGATGTGCTGGCAATAAATTTTTCATATTTCACGGGACTTTGGCTTCGTTTCGATCTTCGCTATTCAAGTATACCGAAAGATTATCTGAGCGCATTTTTAAAGTTTGCGCCTTTCTATACTGTATTTTCGATACTTGTATTCATTGCGCTTCGGCTTTACAACAGCTTATGGAGATTCGCAAGCTTCAGCGAACTGAACCGAATACTGGTATCGTCGGTAATAACAGCAATATTCCATATTTTGGGGATAACACTTATTTTTATGCGTATGCCTATGTCGTACTATATAGCAGGAACGGTATTTCAGTTCTGTGCAGTTACGGCGATAAGATTTCTGTACAGATTTATAAATCTGGAACGTTCCCGCAGAAACAAGGCTTCAAACGCTATACATCGCGCAATGGTGATAGGGGCGGGTTCAGCAGGACAGGTAATAGTCAGAGACCTGAAAAGCAGCGCGGAAAGCGATATAATTCCCGTCTGCGTAATAGACGACAACAAAAACAAATGGGGACGCTTTATGGACGGAGTTCCCATTGTAGGCGGACGGGACAGTATTATGGAAGCAGCCGAAAAGTACGCTGTTGACCGAATCTTGTTTGCGATACCGACGGCTTCGGCTGAATGTAAGAGAGAAATTTTAAATATTTGCAGCGAAACAGGCTGTACCTTGCAAAGTCTGCCCGGAATATTTCAGCTTGCCAACGGAGAGGCGCATTTGTCCCATCTCCGGTCCGTTGCGGTCGAGGACTTGCTCGGAAGGGATACAATTAAAGTAAATATGGACGAAATTTACCGTCATATAAAGGGTAAACGAATTCTGGTAACAGGCGGCGGAGGAAGTATCGGTTCGGAGCTTTGCAGACAAATTGCGGAGCATGAACCAAGCCAGCTTATAATTTTTGACATTTACGAAAACAACGCTTACGAGATACAGCAGGAATTGCTGGCTAAATATGGTGAAAAATTAAATCTTCTTGTTCTTATAGGGTCTGTCAGAGACAGCCGTAAAATTGAAAATATTTTTGAGACCTACAGACCGCAGATCGTTTACCATGCAGCGGCGCATAAGCATGTGCCTCTTATGGAATACAGTCCGTGCGAGGCGATAAAAAATAATGTTATCGGTACATATAAAACATCGTACTATGCGTTGAAGTATGGTGTAGAGCGGTTTGTTCTGATAAGCACCGATAAGGCGGTAAATCCTACAAACATAATGGGTGCATCGAAGCGTTTATGCGAGATGGTCATTCAGACAATGGACGCTGTAAGCCGCGAAAATCGTTTTGATATGCTGCCGGTACTGCACAGCCATTCGGATAAAAATTGTAAACCAAAGTCTGTAAAAATATCCGGTGAAAAGATTAAAATTGAAGCGGTGAAAAATAAAAACCGTACAGGAACACAGTTCGCGGCGGTCAGGTTCGGAAACGTTCTGGGAAGCAACGGTTCTGTTATTCCATATTTTAAGAAGCAAATTATGGAGGGTGGACCGGTAACAGTTACTGACCCCGAAGTGACAAGATATTTCATGACGATACCCGAAGCTGTGTCCCTTGTTTTGCAGGCGGGAGTTTACGCATGGGGCGGAGAGATCTTCGTGTTCGACATGGGCGAGCCTGTGAAAATTGATACTCTTGCGAGAAATCTTATAAAGCTTTCGGGTTACAAGCCCGATGTGGACATAAAGATCGAATATATTGGTCTGAGACCGGGCGAGAAGCTTTACGAAGAAAAGCTGATGGCGGAAGAGGGCATGAAGAAAACGGACAACGAGCTTATCCACATAGGCAAGCCTGTTGAGTTTGATGTGGAGGAATTTCTGTCGGAGCTTGAGAAGCTTGCAAGGGCAGGCTATGATAATGATAAGGATATCGTGAAAATCGTTGAAAAGCTTGTGCCCACTTTTCATCCATCGGGAGATAAACCCAAAGGAAGCGCATCGGTTCAAAAGACCGCTGCGGTCCAAAAAAATATTCAAGGGGAAAAAGCAGATGTTTGGAAGTCAAAGGAATTTCAAAGCGTTTGAAAACAAAGTATGGCTTTCCTCGCCTACAATGCACGGTGAGGAACTGGAGTACATACAAAAAGCTTACGATACAAACTGGATGTCTACACTGGGCGAAAACATAAACGAGATTGAGAAGCTGGTATCCGAAAAGGTAGGAATGAAGCACGGAGTTGCTCTTTCGTCGGGAACGGCAGCTCTGCACATGGCTGTGAAGCTTGCGGGAATAAAGCGGGGCGACCGTGTTTTCTGTACCGATATGACTTTCGGTGCGACGGTAAATCCGGTTGTTTACGAGGGCGGAATACCGATATTTATTGATACGGAATATGATACATGGAACATGGATCCCGCCGCTCTGGAAAAGGCTTTTGAGTTGTATCCCGACGTTAAAGCAGTGGTCATTGTGCATTTGTACGGAGTTCCCTGCAAGCTTGACGAGATCAAAAAAATCTGCGAAAAGCACGGCGCAATATTAATTGAGGACGCTGCTGAATCTCTTGGAGCAAGCTACAAAGGAAAACAGACGGGTTCATTCGGTGACATAGGCTGCATTTCGTTTAACGGGAATAAGATTATTACCGGTTCAAGCGGAGGAATGCTGGTTACTGACAACGTTCAGAATTATGAAAAAACGCGTAAATGGTCGACACAGTCAAGGGAAAATGCAGCTTGGTATCAGCACGAGGAGATAGGCTACAACTACAGAATGAGCAACGTTATCGCGGGAGTTGTACGCGGTCAGTTTATTCACCTTGATGAGCATATTGCCCGCAAAAAGGAAATTTACGAGCGGTACAGAAACGGCTTAAATGGTCTGCCCGTTAAGATGAATCCATACGATGAAAAAAACAGCGAACCGAATTTCTGGCTTAGCTGCATGATAATTGATCCTGAAGCTATGTGCAGACAGGTCAGGGACGACTGCAAGGCTTTGTTTCTGCCAGAAAAAGGCAAATCCTGTCCAACGGAAATACTTGAAAAAATGGCTGAGTACAATGCTGAGGGACGTCCCATATGGAAGCCTATGCATATGCAGCCGATTTATAGGGGGAATGGTTTTGTTTCCGTTTCCGGAGATGTTGGTGCGGACATTTTCGACCGCGGGCTTTGTCTGCCCAGTGATATTAAAATGACGAACGATGAACAGGATACTGTTATTGAAATTATACGTAATTGTTTTGAGGGAT
>CAMWRN010000273.1 GCA_947176675.1 uncultured Clostridia bacterium
CCTAACTCCCGACGAGGTAAAGGCTATCGACAGCGCGCTTGACAGTATGGAGATGTCAGAGGTTTTCAGCGGGTCAAAAGTCATAAAAGATAATTGACTTTCGGATATAATTATTTTATAATAATTGTAATAAAAAGCGACATTACCGCAAAGAGGAAACATACGAAAATTAAAATTTACTGCTTCAAATACATAATCATTGACCGCTGCATGATTATGTGGTATACTTTAAATAATATCACTAATAATGTAAAAAGGACAACCAATTATGAATAAAAACTTCGGACAATTCTTCGTTTACACAGAAAAGAGACTCTCTAGATGAATCGGCTTGTAATCGGCATGATCGCTCATGTGGATTCTGGCAAGACCACGCTCTCCGAAGCCATGCTTTACACCGCCGGGGAAATACGCCGTCTCGGCAGAGTGGACAAGGGCGACGCGTTCCTTGACACCCACTCGATCGAGCGCAGCCGAGGCATAACAGTTTTCTCCAAGCAGGCGGTCATGAGGTACAGCGAAAACACATATACTCTTCTGGATACTCCGGGGCACGCAGATTTTTCTGCGGAAACGGAACGGGCTCTACGCGTTCTTGACTATGCAGTACTGGTGATAAGCGGCACGGACGGAGTCCAGAGCCATACCGAAACACTATGGAAATTGCTCAGCCGATACGGTATCCCCACAATCATTTTTATCAACAAAATGGATATTTCCGCTTATTCGCCCTCTGTTCTTATGGGCGGACTTAAAACCCGTCTGAACAGCGGCTGCATCGATTTTTCTCCCGTAACGGCAGGACAAGCTAAACAAATTCCCGATGATTTTTTTGAGGAAATAGCCTTGTCGGACGAACGGCTGATGAATATTTTTCTTGACACCGGAGAGATACCACAGGACGAAATACGCCGCACGATAAGCGAAAGAAAGCTTTTCCCATGCTTTTTCGGCTCGGCTCTGAAGCTTGACGGCATTACCGAATTTCTGACTGGACTTAACTTCTGCTGTGCTGAAAAGCCATACGGAAAGGATTTCGGAGCAAGAGTCTACAAGATCACCGAAGAACAGGGAGTGCGGCTGACCCACATGAAGATCACTGGCGGAACGCTCCGTCCGCGAGATATGATCGGAGACGAAAAGGTCACGCGGATAAGAGTCTATTCGGGTGCAAAGTACCAAGCCGCAGAAGAAGCGGAAGCAGGAACCTTATGCGCGGCTGAGGGTCTGTCCAAAACCCGCGCGGGAGACGGTCTCGGCTTCGAGGGAGCGGCGGACGTACCGCTGCTTGAACCTGTTATGACGTACCGTCTTATTGTGCCGGAAAGCGCAGATAGTCACGATGTCCTCACAAAAATGCGAAAGCTTGAAGAAGAAGACCCACAGCTCCACGTCGTTTGGAACGAGCAGTCCCAGGACATAAGCGTACAGCTCATGGGCGAGATACAGCTTGAAATTCTCAAAACGGTCATTGCCGAGCGTTTCGGTTTGGACGCGAAATTTGACCGCGGCAGTATACTCTACAAGGAAACGGTTGCGAAGACCGTTGAAGGCGCGGGACACTATGAACCGCTCAGGCATTATGCCGAGGTACACCTGCTCCTTGAACCCACCGAGCGTGGCAGCGGTCTGACTTTTGATACTGACTGCCGCACCGACGATCTTGACAAAAACTGGCAGCGGCTTATCCTCACGCATCTTGAAGAGAAAAATCACGTCGGGGTTCTGACAGGCTCTCCGATAACGGATATGAAAATAACTCTTATCGGAGGTCGGGCACACATCAAGCACACCGAGGGAGGCGACTTCCGTCAGGCGACCTATCGGGCGGTCAGACAGGGACTTCGGTCTGCCGAAAGCGTGCTGCTTGAACCTTGGTACAGCTTTACTTTGGAGATACCAACAGAATCGGCAGGACGTGCAATGTCCGACCTGCAAAGAATGGGCGCAGAATTTTCGCCGCCCGAAATTTCCGAAAATAACTTGGAAAACTCCGTGATATTAGGCAGCGCACCCGCGTCGGAAATGATGGATTATCAAGGTCAGGTGACCAGCTACACCAAGGGCAGGGGCAGGCTTAATCTTACGTTAAAAGGATATTATCCCTGTCACAACACGGAGGAAATAATTGCCGCGTTCGGGTACGACTGCGACGGCGACCTTGCCAACACTGCGGACAGCGTGTTCTGTTCCCACGGTGCGGGACACACGGTCAGGTGGGACGAAGCTCCCTCCCATATGCATATTCCATGCCGTGACAGCCGCGGAAGTTCCGCAGGATCTGAGGAAAGCTTTTCCGTGGTCACGCCGCGTCAGGTATCGGACTACCGTGCACGGCTTGCCGAGGACAAGGAGCTTATGGAAATTTTCGAGCGTACCTACGGCAAGATAAACCGCGATCCGCGGAATGCCCTCTACACTGAGAAAACACCCAAAAGACCGCCCGCAGACAAAAAAACCGCGCCGATACCGCAGGGTCCCGAATATATTTTAGTTGACGGCTACAATATTATTTTCGCGTGGGACGAACTGAAAAAGCTTGCAGAGGAAAGTCTCGATCTTGCGCGAAGCACGCTGACGAACCGTTTATGCAATTATCAGGGCTTCAGGCGGTGCGAACTTATACTGGTGTTCGACGCCTATAAGGTCAAGGGCGATCACCGCGAAATCGAAAAGGTATGCGGTATCAGCGTGGTCTACACAAAGGAGTCGGAAACGGCAGATACTTACATCGAAAAGGTCAGCCATGAGTTAAGCAAAAATCACCGCGTCCGCGTTGCCACTTCTGACGGCACGGAGCAAATAATCATTTTGGGAAACGGCGCGTTTCGCGTTTCCGCCGAGGAGTTCCGCCGCGAAGTCGAAGCGGTAGAAAAGGCTATCCGTGATTTTATCGGAAACTGAATTTTTATAACGAAAGGAAATGATATCATGCTTGAAGCAGGAACAAAAGCTCCCGATTTCACACTTCCGGACAAGGAGGGCAACTCCGTTTCCCTGTCGGATTTTTCGGGAAAAACCGTTATTCTTTACTTTTACGCAAGGGACAACACTCCCGGCTGCACAAGGCAGGCTCAGGGTTTTGCCGCCGAGTATGAAGCTTTGCAAGCCACAGGTGCAGTGGTCATCGGCATAAGCAAGGACAGCGTGGCTTCCCATAAAAAATTTGCGGAAAAATATGAGCTGCCATTTGTCCTGCTTTCCGACACAGAGCTTGAAGCCATAAAGGCTTACGAAGTTTGGCAGGAGAAAAAAATGTACGGCAAGGTAAGCATGGGAGTTGTCCGCACCGCTTACATCATCGGTGCGGACGGCGTTATCGAAAAGGTGATGCCAAAGGTCAAGCCGGACACAAACGCGGCGTTGGTTCTTGAATATCTTAACGGCAAAGGAAAGTAACAGCAGTGGCAGACAGGAAAATGAAAATCATCGCCAGAGCGCACACTCCCTTTACGGAAAAATTCGGGATACCGCGTCAAAGCGGTCTTGCCGACCTAACTGCGGAAATAATTTTTGAGCCGGAATATCGGATCAGGGAGGCTTTCCGCGGACTGGAGGGATATTCCCATCTG
>CAMWRN010000274.1 GCA_947176675.1 uncultured Clostridia bacterium
TTTCCGTCGAGATTGAAAAGCTGAGCAAACTGCTCGGAGTGCCCGTTTGCGGCGAGGAGGCGATAATAGTAAAGGGCATAAACGAAATGATGGATAGGCTTCCCGAGGCTATAGCCGCAAAGCGTCCCCAAAAGCCGTGTGTGGTCTATTCCGATGATGTGGAGACTGCGGTGGAAATTTTATCCTCTGCTCTCGAACCAAAGCTTGGCGGAAAGCTTTCTTCCCGTTGGACAGCTTTGAAAATTCTTGAGGGGGACGAAAAGCTTCTTGAGTCCATAAACGGATTCGTGGGTTTTGACGTTACAGGCGACGAGGACGTCTACAATGCCGCGCTCAGAGCGGGGGAACTTTTAGTGGAAAGAGGGATAGACCAAACTGTACTTAAAGATATGCTTGTGACCTCGGTTGTTCGTCAGGCGGAGCAGTATGCCGTCGAATGTATGACCTTTGAGAAGTCCGACTATTACGAGCGTGACAGACGCATTGACCGCGTACTTACCCACAAGATATGGGGTGTTCCCATCATGGCGGCTCTGCTGCTGGTGATTTTCTGGATAACTATAGAGGGCGCCAACTACCCCTCCGACCTGCTTTTCGGAGCGTTATTTTCTTTGGGAGATAAGCTGTCGGAGCTGCTTGTGTGTATTGGCACACCCGTGTGGCTTCGTGAACTGCTTATCGACGGCGTGTACCGTGTGCTTGCATGGGTAACAGCGGTAATGCTTCCGCCGATGGCGATATTTTTCCCGCTGTTCACACTGCTGGAGGACGTTGGGTATCTTCCGCGTGCGGCGTTCAATCTTGACAGACATTTCAAAAAGGCGGGAGCCTGCGGAAAACAGGCTCTCACAATGGCAATGGGGTTCGGCTGCAACGCCGCTGGGGTAACAGGCTGCCGCATAATTGATTCCCCGCGTGAGCGGCTCATAGCCATACTTACCAACAGCTTTGTACCATGCAACGGCAGATTTGCGCGACCGCTCAAAGGGCAACTTTTTCGGTACAAAAAAATTCTCGGAAAACGTGTTTTTCCGAGAATTTTTATTTTATAAGACCGTTTTGCTCACGCGATCTCAGGTTCTCAATAATCCTGTCGATGACCTCCGCCTGCTGCTTGGGGGACAAATCCGAATTTTTCAGTCTGTGTTCGATAATATCCGCGTGAAGTTCACTCATCATATCGGCAAGAGCGTTCAGGTCAGCTCCGTCGTCAATATACACCGAAATGTTTCGGACAAGGTTTTTTCTCATTATTTGTCTCCTCTTGAAATGATTTCCAGAAAAAACATATGCGGTTAAAAACTCGTCCTATGTCGTTACTTTTACGGCAGCAACCTGCGGTTGCGTAAAAATTTTTTCAAAATGTAAACTGAAATTGCTTGCGCTAGAATTCTCTATGCTATATAATGTATAATATTATAAAATTACAGCAGGAGTGGTATAAATGAACAAAACCCTAAAAACCACCGCATGGAGGGCGATAGTTGGAGCAGTGTCGGCAATTTTGATACTGCTTGTAACACAGATAGGGGCAATGCTTATCGGCAGCGGAGTTATCGCGCTCGGACTGTCCAAGTCCGTCGGAAACGTTGTTTCGGCAATTCTGTATCCCTTATTTGCGCTTTTAGCTTTGAAACTGCTTTGCGGAAAGCTTCTCGGTGTGACTCTTTCGGACTGCCGTATCACACGGTACAAGGTCAAGCCTTTGTGGGCAGCCGCAGCGTTTCTGATGCCCGCTATAGCTATTGCCGGACTGCTTATGACAGAGGGACATTGGGACAACACTCAAATGGACGGCACTCAGTTTGCGGACTCCATAACGACATCGGTTTTTGTGACAGGGCTTGCAGTAGGCGCAGTGGAGGAAGCTGTGTTCCGCGGCGTTGTCATGAAAGCTCTTGAAATGAGGTGGAACAAGGCTGTGGCGGTAATTGTGCCGTCCGCGCTGTTCGGAGCGGCTCATGCTCTGAACGGAAAGCTGTCTCTTGTCAGCTTTATTCAGCTTTTAGTTGCAGGAAGTATTGTGGGAATACTTTTCTCTCTGGTGACATATGAAAGCGAAAGCATATGGCCGGCTGCGCTGATGCACGCTGTTTGGAATATGTGTATGGCAAGCTTTATACTCAATATTTACACAGAGCCTATGGACAGCTGCATCTTCAACTATGTGCTTGAATCAAAGTCAACGCTTATCACGGGCGGAGAATTCGGCGCGGAGGCTTCCGTCATCTCGATAGGAGCGTACTTTATTTTTATAGTATTGGCAGCGTTCTTGCTAAGTAAAAAGCGGCGTAGGGCGGGGATCGTTTTACTGACAATTACAGCAATTGCGGCGGCAAATGTGTTTTATTTCAGAACTGTGGACATAACAGGTGATTTGCCTGACAGAGGCAGTGCGTTTGCTGCCGAAATACCCGAATACCGGTTTCTTATTTTAGTAAACGATAAAAACAGTGTCCCCGAAGGTTACAAGCCCGATCTTACTGAGCTTTCAAACGGAGAAAGAGTGGACAGCGCCATATACCCCGATTTGCAGAAAATGTTCGATGATATGCGTTCGGATGGCATTTATCCTGTTGTAAGCGAAGGGTACCGTACACAAAATGAGCAGCGGCAGATGATGGCGGATAAGATAAACGCCTTTGAGAACGAGGGATACAGTAAAATGGAAGCGGAAAGGGCGGCACGGGAGTATGTTGCCGAGGTCGGCACAAGCGAGCATGAGCTGGGTCTTGCCGTTGATATAAATGCCGACAAGGAAAAGTCGGATAATCAGGAGGTCTACGATTGGCTTTGGGAGAACGCTTATCAATACGGTTTCATACTGCGCTACCCTGCGGATAAGTGTTCTGTTACAGGAATCAGCTATGAGCCGTGGCATTACCGATATGTCGGCGAATATGCCGAGAAGATATATGAAAGCGGATTATGTTTTGAAGAATGGCTTGATAAAGAATCGGAGGTAAAATAATATGAAAAAGAAAATAATTGTAATATTTGCGGCGGTCATGCTGGGTACGGCTGTGACAACTGTCATTCTTATGAAAAGTAAGTCCTTGGGAAATATCAGCATGAACATTCCCGTGGGCGAAGAGAAAACCGCAGTTTCCGAAATTTCTTTCAAAGGTAAAGTCGGCGAAAGGATAAGAATTTCTCTGAGTACCGATATTAAAAGCGGTGCTGTCAATTTTGTTCTGTACAATTCAAAGGGCGGAGTGGTGGAAAATATCGGTACGGCAAAGGCGTATCAAACCTTTGTGGATTTATATGTTGACGACACCTACACCCTTGCGGGAGAGTACACCGATTTTACCGGAAGCTTTAAAGCGGATGTGAGCAAAAAAATATTTTAATTTAATATTTTCACACAAAAAATCACCGCTTCAAGTGGTGGATAATTTCCTTTTTCAGCAAATCAGCTATACGCATAAAAATACCTTCTGTCAAATTTTATTATCAGAGCTGTTTAAGAAGTTTGTCTATCAAAGCTTTTTCTGCAAGACCGTCCGAGAACGCAGTTGCGCCTCCTGCGGCTGTTCCAAGCTTTAAGG
>CAMWRN010000275.1 GCA_947176675.1 uncultured Clostridia bacterium
GATCTGGTGAGTCCATGTAGCGGGATCGCCCTCAGCTTCCCATGAACCGCCGATCCAGAACAGCTGTCTGCCCTCGCCCATCATAGCAGGCTGGATAGCCCAGTTAAACTGCTCGAGCGGCAGAACGAGTCCGTTGTTGTAGAGGTCGTACTGGAAGTTCATAGCTTTTTCCATAGTTGCATCGTTCAGGTTGCAGACAAGCTGACCGTCAACGGACTGAACTGTAGGAACGCCTGCCGAATAAAGCAGAGCAGCTTCGTTGTACCAGTTGTCAAGACCCCACTGATCGCTTTCCTCGTCAACGAAATCCTGAAGCATTTTCTTAAAGCTGTCCCAGTTCCATTCGCCGGACTGGTAAAGCTCCCAGGGATCGTCAAGACCGTTTGCCTCGAGTGTAGCGGTGTTGTAGTATACCATGTAGTTTGCGATAACGTTTGTAACGAACATGAAGTGCTTGTCGCCGAACTTGTAGCTGTCCATAGCTGTTCTGGTGTTCTGCCAGATAGCGTCGTCGATGTCGATATACTCGTCAACCGACTGGAACATTCCGCTTACGATACCCTTAGGCAGGTTGCTCGTATCGCTGGCGTAAAAGTCGATGCCTTCGCCGCCGAGAACATAGGTGGAAAGGTCGTTGTAACGGTTTTCCCAAGTGGTCTGATACCACTTGATAGAGCCGCCGTACTTTCTCTCGAACAGTTCAAGCTCAACCTTTTTGGACGCGCCGTTTGTAGACGGGTTGATGTCATAGTGAGCAAACCATTTGATCTCCTTGTTTGCAAGCTCCACGTCCTGAAGCTGGGACAGTGCGCTGCTGAGAGAGTCCGCCTGTTCTTCGTTAAGCTCGGACTCGTTGATCGCAGCAGTTGCAGCAGTTGTGGTCTCGGCAGTGGTAGTGGCGGCAGTAGCCTCAGCGCCCTGTTCGCCATCGTTGGTAGTTCCCGCGTCGTCATTCGAGCAGGCCGCAAACGCGCTTGTCATAGTGAGCGCGAGAAGTCCCGCAAGAATTTTCTTTGTATTCTTCATATATAACCTCCTTCTGAAGCTTGTGCCGAAAGCGTGTTTTCACAGACGGCAAGGCTTCAACTACAATAATTATACCAAAAATCGCACATTTCTTCAAGAGACATTTTACAGATATACTTTCAAGTATCTTGTGCAATTTTACCAAAAAAATCATACGAAAACCTTTAAGTTAACTAATGTTTTAAAGGAATGTTTCAAACCTAACAATTGTCTTCCGTTATTTGGAATATAATTGTAAAATACAGGAAATCACTGCTTTACAAAGTGAATGACCTCGGAAGTGAAATCTCCGTTCAGATTTACAAAAACACCCGCGTTCATCAGTGCGCAGCCCGTCAGAATTTCGCCTGTTTTCATGTTTTTGTAGCAGCTTGTAGGGTCAAGACCTTTCAGCTTTATGCGTCTGCTGCGGTAGTTCGGTCTGCCCAGCACCTGAACGAATGTGAACACCGCTTCGGATTTGTCCTTTGCAACAAAAATCCAAGCGTCCCACATGTTGTTCTCGAAAACATTGCCTATACGGTACTGGTCGCCTGTGCGAATGATCGGGTTGTATTTGTTGAATTCCGCAATCTGACCGGGGATAGCGTCCCTGTCTTCCTGCGGTATTCTGGTAACGTCAAGCTCGTAGCCGAATGTACCTACCATTGCAACGTTGCCTCTTGTTGTGAACGGAGTGGAACGTCCAACCGTGTGGTTGGGACAGTCGGAAACGTGTGCGCCCATTGCGGAGGCAGGGTAGCATATTGACGTGCCGTGCTGTATCTTCAAACGCTCAATAGCGTCGGTATCGTCGGAGCACCATATCTGCGGCGAGTAGTAAAGCATACCTGCGTCAAAGCGTGCGCCGCCGCCCGAACAGTTCTCCAGAAGAATATGGGGGTAATCGGCAGTAAGCCTGTTCATAAGGTCGTAAACACCGAGGACGTATCTGTGCCAAAGCTCGCGCTGACGGTTCTTCGGCAGGCTTGTAGAGCCAACCTCAGTAAGCTGACGGTTCATATCCCACTTGATGTACTCAATATTCGCGCTGTCCAAAACGGCTTTCATCATGCCGTAGACATAGTCCCGAACCTCCTTATTGGAGTAGTCCAGAACGTACTGTTCGCGGGACATTGTAAGTTCACGTCCCTGAACCTGAATTGCCCATTCCGGGTGCTTTTTGTAAAGCTCACTGTCGGGGGAGATCATTTCAGGTTCAAACCAGATACCGAACTTCATGCCAAGCTTGTTTACCTCGTCAACAAGGTACTTCAGGCCGCCTTTGAGCTTCTTTTCGTATACGAACCAGTCGCCCAGTGAGCTGTTGTCCGAATCTCTGTGACCGAACCAGCCGTCGTCCATAACAAGCATTTCAATGCCAAGCTTTGAGGCTTCCTTTGCAATGTCGATAAGTTTGTCGGTATCGAAATTGAAGTAGGTAGCTTCCCAGTTATTTATTAGTATTGGACGGCGCTTGTCCTTATATTCACCGCGGATAAGGTGCTGACGGTACAGATCGTGGAAAGTACGTGACATTTTTCCTATACCCTCGTCCGAATAAACCATAACAACTTCGGGAGCAGTAAATTCCTCATTCGGTTCAAGCAGCCAGTTAAAGTCGAAGTGATTGATTCCCATGACCGCACGTGTGTACTTGTGCTGAGTTACCTCTGCTTGAGCGAAAAAGTTTCCGCTGTAAACAAAGTTGAAGCCGTAAGCCTCGCCGCAGTCTTCATCGGCATTGTGGGAAACAAGAGCCATAAATGGGTTGTTCTGATGTGAAGATTCGCCTTTTACCGAGTCGATACCCTGCTTGCCATGGTGAAGCTTTGAACGTTCAATAACCCGTTCTCTTGCCCAGCTTCCGTTGAGGGTGATAAGGTCGTAGCCGTCGTTGTCGAAGTCCACGCACATGGACAGAACACGCTTTACGTTAAGAGGAGCTTTTCCCGTATTTTTCAGGCGGACGCTGCGGGTGATAACGTCCAGATCGTTGAATACCGTATAGACCAGTACTGCTTCAAGACCGGTGTGCTTGTCTATGCAGGTAATTTCGAGAGTTTCCGCCTCGTCCTCTTTGGCGAACGTTGCGGGGAGTCCCTCTAAAGCGGGCTTTCCCTTATAGACCTTGTGAGACTGATACTTCAGGTCTGTAGTAGTCATACCGTCGTCGTCCATAACCATAAGGCATGGCTCGCGGTAATCACCCGTACCGTGGCAGGGATACTCGAACGCGGTCGCGTCCATGAACGTACCCTTGTCACGCATATTGGTTTTGGGTACCCACGGGTTTTCCTCCAGACGGAGCAGATATGTCAGGTCGTCCCCGCATATTTTCCTTCCGAAATATCCGTGGACAAGATAGCCCTCATCGATAACGCCGAAAACATAGCTTGTGTTCAGCGCGTCAAGCTGAAACATTGTGATGTCCTCGGAAAAGGTAACGTTGTCGTTTATCTGCCACGCCCACCTTTTGTACTCTTTGTGATAATTCGCGATTTTAATACCCATTGCAAACAATCCTTTCTTACTT
>CAMWRN010000276.1 GCA_947176675.1 uncultured Clostridia bacterium
GTGTAACATATTTATAAAAAATAGGATAGTAAAACTCTTGAAGTTTTACTATCCTATTGATTTTATGCGAATTAAGCGTTGAACTTAAAGCTGCTGAAATCGAAATCGCATCCGGGCAGGAAATCAAACTTAACGTCCGCTTTCCCGGAAAACTTGCTTAATGCAAAGGTTTTCTCAATGTAGTCCTCACTTCGCGGGAATTCAAGGATTTCCTTTACTTCATTATGGTCACCGACAATTCTCATATGCACGGAATCGTTAATATTGCGCGTTCTTCCCTTAACGGTAATACTTGTTACACCCTTTGCAAAATCAAAATCGTCATAGTCGATGAAAACATTGTTTCCTATGTGTTCCACACTGCTCTCCCCTGCTATAAAGCTGTCTCCGCGTATATTGGAAAAGTCCGCCGCGCATATCTCGGAGTAGGACTCGTCTCCGCCCTCAAACATGAAACCGCCGAAATAAATTCTCTTTTCGGAGTCCTCAAACTCAAAGCACAAGTCTTTAACGCCCTTTAACGGACGGTCAAGCTTAAAGCTATTCGGAATATAGGTCTGCCAGATAAAGTCGGCTTGGTAAATAAAATCTCCCAGCTTTTTCGAACCTTCCTCAGCGGGCATACCCTCCCACAGCAAAAATTTTACCTCGTCGTTGTTGTGCCAGTTGATAAGCGTCACAGAGAAGATATCCGAACCGGCCCTGCCGAAATCCACATTACGGAAACCAACGATATTTCCGCTTCCGCGAGCGATCTTCACGCCGCCCTCTGATACCTCGTCAAGCTGCGTGGGACTCATATTGTAGAGACTTCCCCTGACAAGTACGCTATACGGGTCTATCACCACGCTGCCCAGACCCTGAACGTCCATTTCAAGTTCGGAGATAACCTCCGGGTCTGGTTTGCCGTTCCTGCAATAGCAGCGCAGTCTGAACTTTCCGTCTCCGTAAGCCTTGATCTTTGCCTTGCAGCAGTCCCCCTCAACTGCGGCGATATTCGTGACCACGCCGGTGTCGGTAACAGCTGCCCATTCCACACCGTACTCTGCGTTTTCTGGCAGAATTTTTGCTGTCGCTTCAGCTTCAGTAACGTCTTTACCGAAATGCTTAGCAGATACGGAAAGCTCTATCTTACGCACGGGAACTTCTTTCATAGCTCCGATCGGACGGTTTTCCTCAAATGCGTCAGACATTCCGACAGGGAAAACCGCTTCCGCTGCGGAAAGAGTCATCGACACATCGGGAAGTCCCTCGGAAGTTACCTTGACGAAAATCTCGCCGCCGTGGTCTTTTCCCGCTATCATAGCAAGAAGCTTTCCTCCGAAAAGCTTCTTGGAGGTGGATTTGTATTCGTCGTAATCAGTGCTGTCTCCGCTGTCAAGACCCACTAAACGTCCTGCTCCGCTTACCTCGACAACAACGCGGTTACGAGCGTTTGCAGCGAAAGTTCCTTCAGAATCGTAAGCAGAAATATCTAGGAAGATCATATCCTCCCCGTTAGCTTTCAGCACAGTCTTGTCGGGTGTAAGACGTATTTCCGCCGTATCTCCGAACGACTTCATGCTGTCCTCGGCGGTGATGTTTCCGTTTTTGTCATAGGAGACCGCCCGAAGCTCACCCTTACTGTAGGGAAGCTGCCAATCTGCGCTGTAGATGCCCTCCACAGCCTTTTTGCCCAAAGATTTTTCGTTAAAGAACAACTCGGCGTAAGGCTGATTTGTGTAGACCATCACGTCGATAAGCTGACCGTCGTTGAAGTCCCAGTAAGGCATGAGGTGCAGCACCGTTTTGTCAGTCCACGCCGCCTGATAAAGGTAATAGCTGTCCTTGCGGAAGCCTGCGGTGTCTATCTGACCGTAGTAAGCGTTTTTTGTGGAATACGGACTCGGTTCGCCAATGTAGTCGCTGCCGGTCCAGATAAATTGTCCCGCACAGAAAGGCGTGTCCCTGTCGGCGATAATTGAGGTCTGAGCGGTGCGCTCGGAGATTCCCGCGCGGCAGTTTTCCAGGCAGGAGCACTGCAAATCATCATGAGTTATGTACGCCGCCGATTTCGGGAAGTGGTAAACGCTTCTGCTCTGCACCCTTGCCGCAGTCTCGCTGCCGTAGATAAGCCATTCCGGGTGACGGCGGTGATGATCCTCATAGAGCCGTTCGCCGTAGTTGTAACCCACGGTCTCGATCTCCATAGCGCAGTTCTGCGCGCCCTCCCACTCAATATAGTTCGATCCGATAGTTGTATAGGCGTTGTGGTTATAATCGTGCTTTCTGACCTCATCGCAGAGCATTTTCGTCACTTCCACACCTCTCGGTGAAACGTGAGTGTCGTAAATTTCGTTGCCCACGCTCCACATTATAACGGATGGATGATTTCTGTCGCGGCGCACCCAGCTTGCTACATCGCGGACATACCAATCATCGAAAAAGCGGGCATAGTCATAGTCTGTCTTTTTCAGTTCCCACATATCGAAAGCTTCACTATCCACCAAAATTCCCAACTCGTCGCAAAGCTCCATGAACTCGACGGCGGGGGGATTATGGGACGTTCTCACCGCGTTTGCTCCCATTTCCTTCATCGCAGAAAGCTGACGCTTGATGGCAGTTCTGTTCACCGCAGCGCCCAGTGCGCCCAAGTCGTGGTGCAGACACACTCCGTTCAGCTTAACGTTTTTTCCGTTAAGCCAAAATCCACTGTCCGCCTGAAATTCAATAGTCCTAAATCCAACCTTGCAGGACTGAATGTCCGTAACGGTTCCGCCCTCGTAAAGCTTTGTTTCGAGGGTATACAGGTTCGGCGAAGCAATATCCCACAGACGAGGATTTTCAACAGTTACGGAAATTTCCTCGTTGGGCTTGCCATTTGCCGTAAGCAGGTTATTTCCGTCAGCGTCGGAAATAACGTACTCCACCGTATCTCCCCCGACGCTTTCGACAGACAGCTTGATATTGCGGATACCGCTGTTCTGTCCGTCCTGTTTTTCGGAAAAGTACACGCCGTCCGATTTCAGATACGCACCCTTATGCTCCAGAAGATAAACATTGCGGAAAATTCCCGCTCCCGAATACCAACGCGAATTAGGAGAACGGTGAGATACCTTTACAACTATCTCGTTCTCTCCCTCGTTCAGCAGCGACGTAATGTCGAACTCAAATGTGGAGTAGCCGTACTTCCACTCCCCTGCAAGTTTGCCGTTGACCCATATGGCAGTGTCCATATAAACGCCCTCAAACCGAACAATTCTCACCGCCGAACCGTTTACCGTAAAGCTTTTTCTGTACCAGCCCGCGCTTGTCTCGTACAGATCTTTGGTCTGATGGATCAGCCAATCGTGCGGAATGTCCACCCTTGCCCAGCTATCCTCCGTTACCTTATCAAAGGACAGCTCCACATCTGTTTTTTTAAATTCCCAGCCATTGTTGAACAGCGTTTTCATACTCCCAACCTCCGTTTTGAATGCTGTTATTGAATGATAATCATTTTACCATAAAATCTCACAAATTGCAAGCTAAACTATCCTATTATTAT
>CAMWRN010000277.1 GCA_947176675.1 uncultured Clostridia bacterium
CACATCCCCGCGTTTCAGCCGGGAAACGCCGCTCCTTTCTCAAAAGTAAAAAAGTTATTTTTTATTATTGCTTTCTGAATTGCCTGTCGGAATATTTTTTCTGAAAAACATTTTCTGTACCCTTGCGCTTCTTTTTCGCAAGCGCTTTACGACAAATTCACGAAACAGCGCGTACAGCACCGAAGACGCGGGGATCATTATCAGCATACCGAAAACGCCCATAAGCTTTCCGCCGATAGTCACTACAAACAGCACCCATATTGCGGGGAGCCCCACGCTTTTTCCCACAACTCTCGGATAAATGAGATTTCCCTCGATCTGCTGTATTATCAGAAACATTATTACAAATCCCAACGCCATTACGGGACTTTCCATAAATATAAGGAACGCTCCCACAAAGCAGCCTATAAACGCTCCCACCATAGGGATAAGCGCTGTAAATGCGATAAGTACGCTTATCAGAGCCACATACGGCATTTGGAAAATAAGCATCGCAACCGCAAACATACAGCCTAAAATCACAGCTTCAAGGCATTGCCCCGAAAGAAAGCTCGAAAATGTTTTGTTGGACTGCGCTGCTATCTCGAAGAACTTGTCCGCCGCTTTTTCGGGAAAAACCGCGTACATGGACATTCTGAGCTGATTTCCCAGAACTTCCTTTTGAAGCAGGATATATATTGCAAAAACAAACCCGATAAACGCGGCAACTATTCCGCTGACAGCGTTTGCCGCTACGTTTATTGTGGAGGAAACTCCGCTTGTTACCCAGCCGGAAACCGAGGAAAGTATACTGCTCCAATTGATCTCAAGCCCCGATATCCAACCCTGTATCTGAGGGTAATCTTTGAAAATATTTTCTATCCAGTCCTGCGCCTTTGCCATATAGGCAGGTATTTGGATACCGAGATTCCCAGCCGTGGTAACGATCTGCGGGATAACAAGTATCATCACCGCCGCAATTACTGCGGCTATCGCAAGCAGCGTCAGAACAAGAGAAACGGGTCTGCGGAATTTATCGAATTTTTTTGCTTTCGGGAAAAGCTTTTTTTCTATTCCTCTCATGGGTACATTAATAATAAAAGCAATTACCGCGCCAATTACAAACGGCATAAAAATTGAAAATACTTTTCCGAGAAAACCTATCACCGCTCCTAAGTTGCGAAGCGCGCAGTAAATTGCCGCGGAAGCCGAAATTATTCCGATAATTTTTAAAGAGGTCTTTTTATCAAGCTGCATATCGGATATCCTTTCTTTAAATTATAAGTGTTATATAACGTATGCACCGCATATAAAGAATTACATTAACGGAGCAAAAAGCCTTAAAATATGTCCTGCTGTACGCTTTAAAATATTGAAGCGTTTGCAGTCATCAAGAGTGACCTGCATACATTTTTTCAAGGTATTCTGCATATCCTGCTCAACCTGCGCGACAACGGGGTGTCTGTAGAAATAGGACGCGCATTCAAAGTGCAGAAACAGACTGCGGTAATCCAAATTTATTGAACCGACCACCGCCCGCGTATCGTCGCTTACAAAGCCTTTCGCATGGACAAATCCTGGAGTATACTCGTATATTTTAACACCCGCGCGGATAAGTTCCGCATAGTAGGAACGGGCAAGCAGGTATGCATAAACCTTGTCAGGAATGTGCGGCATGATGATAATTACGTCCACGCCGCGCTTTGCGGCATATGTGAGCGCGCCCGTCATTTCGTTGTCGAGAATAAGATAAGGAGTCATGATGTGAACGTACCGCTCCGCTCTGTTGAGTATGTCCAGATAGACCGTCTGTCCCACATTTTCGTTGTCCAGAGGACTGTCGCCGTATGGCAGTACAAATCCGTCAGTTGGAAGATTTTTCTCACGAAGCTGCGGAAAATCCGTCCTGATGTAGTTTTCGTACCGGTCCTCTTTGCCGTACTCGTTGATATTCCAGTTTTGCAGGAACATTATGGTAAATCCCGCCACAGCCTCGCCTTTGAGCATAACTGCGGTGTCCTTCCAGTGACCATAGCGTTCAACCCTGTTGATGTACTCGTCGGCAAGGTTTACGCCGCCGGTGAACGCGGTATGTCCGTCCACAACAAGGATCTTCCTGTGGTCGCGGTTGTTCTGAACGGTTGAAAGTATGGGCTTTATCGGTGAAAACATTTTGCATTTTATTCCCATGGCTTCAAGCTTTTTGGGATATTTATAGGGAACAAGCATAAGGCTGCACATTCCGTCGTACATAAAGCGTACGTCCACGCCCTCCTTAGCTTTTCTTGCAAGTATTTCCAGAATAGTATTCCACATTTCGCCCCGCTCAACAATAAAATACTCCATAAAGATAAATTCTTTTGCAGATTCAAGCTCAGGGATAATTGCGGCAAAGAAGTCCTCGCCCAAAGGATAGTATTTTGCGTAGGTATTTTTCCAAACGGGATACCCTGCGTGAGTCTTCATGTAGACAGCAAGATTTTTTTCTTGGACGCTTATTTTTTCAAGTTCATCAATAGTCCCCTCGTTTTGCGGAATAAACGGTGAGGTTTTGTCGATAAGCGTAAGTATCCGATTGTTCATGATATGTGTGCCAAGCTCAAGCTTTGCGAAAATGTAGGTTACTGTCCCGAAAAACGGTATCAGCATGACAGGCACTACCCATGCCAATTTGTAGTACGGGTTTGTATTGTCATTTATTATCCACACCAGTACGACTGCCGAGAGAAGCACTGACGCCACTGAAAAATAAACAAAGCGGTCGCTGAAAAACATCAGCGCGGCAACTATAAAGGCTATCTGAATCAAAAGTCCTAAAACTACTATCATTGTCCTGCCGAAAATAATCTTAAACAGACTTTTTAATTTCCTTTTTATGGATATCTCTTCCTTTCAGACATTTTTCTTTATTTTATCACCATGGGGGAAACTTGTCAAGGCTGCCGGGACATGAATCGTATTAATTAACAAGACTGTGTTAAATCGAAAATTCCACGCAAATGTGTAGTTATGGTGAAACATTGAAAAAATGCTTGTTATTACAGGAATTTTGTGGTATAATGATATAAGAAATTTTTACGGAGGATCTTCAAAATGTCAGGATATATTGGCACAAGATGTATGATTTGCAGCGAAAAATTTACTTCCGAGGACGACATTGTGGTCTGCCCCGAATGCGGTACTCCTTACCACAGAGACTGCTACGCAAAAGAGGGAAAATGCGTGAACACTGTCCTCCATAAAAACGGCGGAAGCTGGAAGCCTTCCTATGACACGGGCAGCGACGGCTCTGAAAATCAGGCTGTGACCTGCCGCTTCTGCGGAAACACAAACCCGCCCCTCACCCTTTTCTGCCGCAGATGCGGTATGCCCGTTTCAACGATTCACAACGAAAACGATATGGCGGGTCAGACTGTCAGGGGCGTAAATATAAACGAAAACGCAGACGTCTACAACCGCACCTTCAACGGCGGGGTGCAGCTGAATCCGTTTCTGATAAACTTCTCCGCCCCGCTCTG
>CAMWRN010000278.1 GCA_947176675.1 uncultured Clostridia bacterium
TCGTTATATAGTTATAGAAGCGTTAAACGTTTCGGAAAGGAGGAAAAAGCTTTGACCGACACAGAGATAATCAGGCTCTACCAAAGCCGCAGCGAAAGGGCTGTCAAGGAATCCGACCTGAAATACGGCGCGTACTGCTTTACTGTTGCGGACAACATTCTGGGCAGCCGCGAGGATTCGGACGAGTGCGTAAACGATACATGGCTTCACACATGGAACGTTATCCCGCCAAAATGTCCAGACAGGCTGAAATTGTTTTTCGCCAAGATCACGCGCAATCTGGCTCTGGACAGGGTAAAAAGAAACCTTTCCCAAAAGCGCGGCGGAGGACGGCTTGCAGCCGCGCTTGACGAGCTGGAGGAGTGCATTCCCGACGTAAATCATGTGGATGATACCCTCGACGAAAAGCTGCTGGGAGAGTGCATTGAAGCTTTTCTGCGGGGTATCCCGAAGCGGGACAGGCAGTTTTTTCTGCGGCGATATTTTTACAACGAGGCAGTCACGGATATAGCTTCATGCTTTAAGGTAAGCGCAAATGTTGTATCCGTATCACTGAGCCGAACCCGCGGCAAGCTTAAAGAACACCTTGAAAAGGAGGGATTTGACCCATGACCGCATTTGATATTTATTCCGCTCTGGGAAACGTGAGCGAGGAGCTTCTTGAAGAATCAGAGCTTCCCGTCCCGAAAGCGAAGCCGAAAGGCATACTGTACATGGCAGCCGCTGCCGCCTGCTTTGCGGTATTTGCGGCGGGACTTCACTTTGCGTTCAATGACAGCGGTATTGCCGCTCCCGAATATGTTGACTTGCTGACTGTCGGTTCGACATACTCCGCGCCTGAGTTCACGCAGTATACGTGCGTTCCGCCTATGGAAACAACGCATTCGGTACCGCTGTACATCGGAACGAATTCCGAGACCGTGCCTGCGGATACGGTTTTTACCGATGAGCCTTTTCCGTTCGTTTCGGAAACAACGCTGTCGGAAGCCGATACAACTGCAAATTTGACAGAGATGATACAGGAAGAGGAGATTGCGATTGTTCCGAGGTGGGAGGATATGTCCGATTTTGACAGATATATCTATTTACAATATAACGAAAACGAGTACAGTATTACCATGGATAAATTTGACAAAAGCGAGCTGACATTCCTTCAAAACGGCGAGCTGTACGGTATAGACGAATACACCGACAAAAGATACAGTATGCCTTGCGCGTTTTACAAAATAAAAAATATAAGCGAAAACTACATGATAGCCGCACCTACCGCTGACGGAAACTACACGGCTTTCATAAACTCTCGGTACCGTCCCGACTCGCTGGGAAGCTATCTTGAGGACATTGATTTTTCAAACCGCTGCAAGCTTACGACAATAAAGTCGGAAACCAATGATTTAGTTGATGACGAGGTTTTCAGCCGGTATTTCGAGTACGACCTGCCGGATCTCCAACAGGCTGTCGAAAAGCTTCTTGCGGAAAATTCCGATGCCGTACCCGAGATAAACCCTCCGCCCGTAATGGACAGGTATTTTATAATTTGCGGCGATGATACTTTTCCAACGTTGCGGATAAGCGACGGCGGTTATATCGGCGTTTTGGGAAAATATTTCAAGATCGGCGAAGACAAGACCGAAAGCTTTATGGAGTACATCGAGGAAAACTCCGTAAAAACGGAATACGACCCCCACGTTGTAGCCGACTCCAACGATCTTATGATACCCGAATGATCTGAACAGCTAAAGGACGGGACTTTCCCGTCCTTTTCCGTATATTTTTCACTAATGTATTGCCAAAAGGCGTTTTTTGATGTATCATAGATATAACAGCTAAAAACGGAGGAAACGTCATGAAATTCAGACCATGTATAGATATTCACAACGGAAAGGTAAAGCAGATAGTGGGCGGAAGTCTTGCGGACGCAAACAACGCCGCAATGGAAAATTTTGTCTCAGACAAGGACGCGGCTTTTTACGCCGAACTGTACAGGTCAAGGGGTTTGCAGGGGGGACACGTTATAATCCTCAATTCCCGCGACTCGGAGTATTATAACGCCGACCTTGAACAAGCGTACTCCGCCCTTGAAGCCTACCCTACGGGACTTCAGACAGGCGGCGGAATAACCGCGGAAAACGCTTCGGATTTTCTCGAAAGGGGAGCGTCACACGTTATCGTCACGTCATATGTTTTTCGGGACGGCATGGTGGATTTTGACAATCTGAAAAAGCTTTCCTCCGCCGTGGGAAAGGAACGGCTGGTTCTCGACCTGTCCTGCCGCAGACGGGACGGAGACTATTTTATCGTCACCGACCGCTGGCAGAGATTCACCGAGGTAAAGCTTACTCCCGAAGCTATGGATATCCTTGCCGAATACTGCGATGAGTTTCTTGTCCACGCGGTGGACGCGGAGGGCAAGGCGCGGGGAGTTGAACGTCCCCTTGCGGAAATGCTTGGAAAGTGGAACAGAATTCCGGTTACATACGCGGGAGGAATAGGCTCAATGGACGATCTGGAAGTTCTGCGGCAGTGCGGCGGACTGGATTTCACCGTGGGCAGCGCGCTGGATATTTTCGGCGGCAGTCTTGATTTTGAGGAAATTTGCAGGTACAGATAAAACAAGCGAGGGTGCATATGGATATCAGAATGATAGTCACAGACCTTGACGGAACGCTTCTGCGGAGCGATAAAACCATATCGGAGCGCACCCTGCGCGCGTTTGAACGGTGCAGAGCGAAAGGTATTATTATCGGCGCAGCGACTGCGCGTTCTGAAAATTCCGCGAGGAAGTATCTGGATATGCTTGCACCCGATATCATTATTTCAAACGGCGGCGCAACTGCAAGATGCTTTGGTGAGATCGTCTGCAAAAATGTGCTTGATCCTCAGACAGTGTCGGGAATAATCGGAATGTGCAAACGCTTTCAGCCTGACGGCGAGATAACTGTTGAAGCAGAGGACGGCTATTATTGGAACTATAAGGAAAAGCCGCCTGCGGATTCTGACTATGCATATGCGCTTTACAGCGATTTTTCGAATTTTGAACATTCGGCGTACAAGATAACGGCGGAACTTGAAAATGAAGAGGATATGCACAGGATCGCGGCAGCATTTCCGTCCTGCGGGTGCTTGTCATTTACCGGCGAGATATGGAGGAGATTTGCAGTCAAGTGCGCGGATAAGGTCTCCGCACTGAAAAAGATATCTGAGCGGCTTGGTGTTTCTGCCGAAAACATTGCCGCTTTCGGAGATGATCACAACGATGTTGAAATGTTAGAGTATTGCGGAATCGGCGTTGCAATGGGAAATGCCGCCGATGAAGCAAAGCGTGCTGCCAACGTTATATGCGGTACAAACGACAGCGATGGTCTTGCAGAATTTATTGAACAGAAAATTTTGAAACGAAGTCCGGTTGCAAAAAATGAAATGTTCCGCAATCGAGTCTGAATAAGGAACCGTGTAAATGCCAATAATAACCACAAACAAAGTAATGG
>CAMWRN010000279.1 GCA_947176675.1 uncultured Clostridia bacterium
GTTCACAGGGATACGATTTCGATATCACCAATTCTACCCAGTACGATCATTCCTTCGTTGAAAATCGTGATATTTTTGAACCTATAAGCCGAATTGTGGACGATATTTTTAACGAATATCTTGTCCGTCAGGGCAGCGTTGAACCCCTTTTTGCCGCCTACTGCGACGGCAGAGAAGTCACCTGCGACGGACTTTACCAATGGGGCAGCGTTGATCTTGCAAGGCAAGGAATGACTCCTTATGAAATACTCACATATTATTACGGAGATGATATAAATATTGTGACTGCTCAGATTCGACCGAATATTCCCACTTATCCGGGTACTCCTCTGACAATCGGTTCGGGCGGTACCGACGTGAACCGTATCGAGATACAGCTCAACAGGATATCCACCAACTATCCTGCCATACCGAAAATATATCCCGTAGATGTTACATATGACGACAAGACAGCCGACGCGGTAAGGGAGTTTCAGAGGATATTCAATCTTCCCCAAACGGGCGTTGTGGACAAAGCCACATGGTACAAAATAAACTATATTTATACCAGCGTTAAAAGGCTGTCCCAGCTTGACTCAGAGGGTCTTTCACTTCAGGAGCTTCCCGAACAGTTTACTGTACCTGTTGGTCTCGGCGCAACGGGATTTCCGACTCAATACATTCAGTACTATCTTGAGGTTATCGGAGCGTACTATAAAAACGTTCTTCCGGTGGAAAGCACGGGTACTTACGATGAACAAACAGCCAATGCGGTGCGTTCTTTTCAGCAAGTATTCGGACTGCCTCAAACGGGAACAGTAGACGAGCGGACGTGGGACGATCTGTACCGAGCTTATGCGGGAATTGTGGAAAATGTTCCTATAAACACAGAAGGACCAAATGCAGTGCTTTTCCCCGGAACAGTTCTTACCGAGGGAATGACAAGTCCCTACGTAAAGGTGCTTCAGGAATATCTTTCCTATATCCATAAAACCTATCCCAATATACCCGACGTAAGCGCAACGGGATATTTCGGTCCTATCACCAGAAACGCTGTGACTGAGTTCCAGAGACAATTCGGACTCCAGCAGACAGGGTCGGTAGGTCCGGGGGCTTGGGACGCGATATCGGACGTTTACTCCGACCTGCGGTTTGGATACATAAAACAGCCGGGGCAGTATCCCGGATACATTATAGAATAGAAAGCGGGCGTGTAAGATGGCATATACCGATGAAGAAAAAAAATCGCACATTTCCGAAATACAGAAATACCTGAGAACGATCTCCCAAACCAACAAAAGTATCCCAACAGTAATCCCCACGGGAGTTTACGATGATAAGACTGCGGAAGCGGTAAGAGCGTTCCAGAAAGATTACGGTTTGCCGGTAACGGGAACGGTAGACCGTGAGACATGGGATCTGCTTTTTGAAGTATATCTCGCCGTTCAGGAATACCTAACAGAGAGCGCGGCGATCATGCCTTTTCCCGATTCGGAGTACTCCATAAACGAGGGTGATAAAAACTATACCGTCTATATTTTGCAGGCAATGCTCAACACCATCGCAGAATATTATTCAAACGTGGATTCAGTCACGATGGACGGCGTTTACGGAAAAATGACCACCGACGCTGTAAAAAGTATGCAGACCGTAACAGGGGAAAACAACAGCGGCGATGTAGACTACAAAACATGGAACAATATTGCCAGATTGTATAATTTCCATTCCATGCAGTATGCGAAAAAATGCGAAGAGGAAAAGAAAAATGCAATGGAAAAAACTCAATAGCTGAAGCTGCTGCCGCCGATAAATTCTCTTACAAGAGAATCGGAGGGAACGTTATCCTCGTCAGCGGGAACAAGTCTGCGCATGGTTCGGAGCAGCGCGCCGCCGTCCTCGCCGAAGCATCCCGTTTCAGACGCTTTTTCAAGCTCGGGCAGGAGCATTGTACTGTAAACCGACGGTTCGTAGGCAAGAAATGTGTCTATATCAAAATTAGCTCGGTCTTTATAGGGCATTATGTATAAGTCCTCGCCGCGGGTAACTCCGGGGAGCATTGCAAAAACGTCCTCCGCGCTCCGTCCGCGGAAAAGCTTGTCGCGGCAGAGTCTGCGCATAAGGCGGATCGTCCGCGGGTGGAGCACAGTATCGTCGTCCAAAACTATACGGGTGCGGACGCTTACGTACACGCAGTTTGTGAAATCGTCCGTATCTCCGGTGACATGCGGATTAAGGGCGTGTATTACCTCAATGATGATAATTTCGTCCTTTTGCCTGCAAAGCGGTTCGCTGAAAACGCGGCTTTGAGTTCTGAAGCTGAACTTCGGCACTGCTATAGGTTCGCAGCGGAAAAGCTTTTCCAGGTGTTCCGAAAAAAGCGGAATATCCATTCTCATAGGAGATTCAAGGTCAACCTTTCCGTTCTCATCGAGAGGTATCTCTCCGATAGAAGGTGCGTCGGCGGGAAGAAAGTAGTTGTCCATGGAAATGATATGGACTTTCTTTCCGTGACCGCGAAGACGCTTTCCAATACGAAGCGCGCTTGTGGTCTTGCCCGAACCCGACGGTCCCGAAAGCAGCACAAGGGGACGTTCTTTCGAGTCAAGGAATATTTTTTCGGCAGCCTCCGCAAGTCGCTGGTTGTAAATATTCTCACATTTTTCGATATATCCCGCAGTATCTGCGGAGAGTCCTCCGTTTATTTCGTGGACTCCGATAAAATTGACTGCCATAGCTTTAGTATCCTTTCTCGGTGTTTTCTGACAACGGTCTGCGGAAATGCTTCTGCCGACCGTTTTTCTAATCTTCGGGACGGGCTCACACGGTAAATTATATATATTATACATTATATGAGAAAAAAAGTCCACTGTTTTTTATATGTTTGACGAAAAAAATGTATGCATATGTTTATCAAAAAGATTATATATACCATTCGGAACTTGTATTAAAAAATCAAAGAATTATCATGAGTAACCATGTGGATATTGAATTTCATACGTGCTATTCCAATTTCCTCACTATTATGTATGATACAAAAGAAGAAGTGCAAAGAGCATATAAAATCATGAAAGAAGGAAGTAAGACAATATATCAACTGGAAGCAACGCCCTACAGTTCCTGCCGAGTTGTTTTTGTTGATAAGTTTGGAATTCGTTGGGGAATTATGACCGAGCAAACAGAACGATGAATTCCAGTTTATCGGGCAGATATCCGTTATGAATATCTGCCCATCTTGGAATTTTGATGAAGAATTTGGAAAGTGGAGCATCAGCAACCCTAATCTGAAAAGGGAGAATCGGCTTGGGGAGTTGACATTCGGGAAAATATGGTGTATAATATTTTTCACAGCTATTTATGATTTATGCCGAAAGGAAATGATAAGATGAGCGAATGTACACACGACTGTTCTTCATGCGGTGAAAACTGCGGCAGCAGAACAGAGCCCCAGAGTCTGATCGAACAGGTCAACTCACAG
>CAMWRN010000280.1 GCA_947176675.1 uncultured Clostridia bacterium
TTTTTGTTTTGCAGAATTTATCGAGGATAAATTTTTCGGATTTTCTGCCTTTATATTTAAAAAAGTTAAGAGCTGATCCATAAATGCGAAAAATTACAGAGTAAAAAATCGAAAAAACCCTTGAAATTTGTATACAAGTATGGTATAATATAGTCGGTAAATTATTGTATGAATTAAGGAGCTTTGCCCTTTATGGCTGAACTGGTTTACAACGAGCAGGGCAGACTGCTTTTTACTGAAGAAATGCGGCAGGAATATACTATCCTTATCCCGCAGATGCTGCCTGTACATTTCACTTTTTTAGAAAAAATCTTCAATAATCACGGCTACAAAGTCAAGCTGCTCACAAGCACAGGAAGAAAGATCGTGGACGAAGGTCTGCGGAACGTTCATAACGACACCTGCTATCCTGCGCTGCTTGTCATCGGTCAGATGATGGACGCACTCAAATCGGGCGAGTACGACCTGAACAAGACCGCTCTGATGATAACCCAGACAGGCGGCGGCTGCCGTGCTTCAAACTATATAAATCTTCTCCGCAAGGCTCTCAAAAATAACGGAATGGAGCAAGTTCCCGTTATTTCGCTGAACCTTTCCAATATGGAGAAAAACCCGGGTTTTAAACTTTCTGTAAAGCTTCTTTACGAGCTTATAATCGCGATATGCTACGGCGATCTGCTAATGTGGGTTGGTAATCAGGTACGTCCATACGAGAACAAACACGGCGATACCGACGCTCTCATAGACGGATGGATAGACCGTATCATGAAAAGAGGCTTTTCCATCTCCGCGTTCGGAGGAACGGCGCGGGAAATTTTAAAGGATTTTTCCGACATCCACTATACAATGTCCCCAAAGGTCAAAGTGGGTATCGTCGGCGAAATATATATCAAGTACGCTCCCTTGGGTAACAACTGTCTTGAGGAATTCCTTCGTGGTGAAGACGCCGAGGTGGTTATCCCCGGTCTGTTGGATTTCATTTTGTTCATGTGCGACCACCACATTGTCGATACTCAGCTTTATCATGTCAGGTACAAGAAGTTTATCGGCTCCGGAGCGCTCAAAGCATTCCTGCGGAAAATGCAGGATACCATTATCAAGGCTGTTTCCGAAACACGCTTCAGACCTCCCGCACGCTTTGAAGAGACTAAGAAAAATGTTCTGCCGTATGTTTCGCCCGCAAACAAAATGGGCGAGGGTTGGCTGCTCACCGCCGAAATGGTGGAACTTGTGGACAGCGGCGTGAACAATATTGTCTGTGCGCAGCCCTTTGGCTGTCTGCCGAACCATATTGTGGGAAAGGGCATGATCAGAAAAATCAGGCAGGTTCACCCCGAAGCGAACATTGTTGCCATCGATTACGACCCCGGAGCAACAAAAGTCAATCAGGAAAACCGTATCAAGCTTATGCTTTCAACAGCTAAAGCGGAGCTTGGCAATAAATAACGAAAGGATGCGATCTTATGTCTTTGTACGGAATCAACGCGTATACCTCAAATTCATATTACAGCACTCTTCTTGCAAGCAAAAACAAGCAGCAGGGCGGCGATCTTTCGAGTATGCTCTCGAACGCGTTCAAGACCGACTCAAATGACTTATATTCCATTGCCAAAAAGGTTCAGATGGTTCGTTCCAGAAGCTACCAGAAAGAACTGCTTGAAGGCTTTAAGGAGTACTTTTCCGGCGGAGCTGTTTCCGACAAGGACGAAGCTTCCAAGGCGAACGATGAAACGCTCTCCAAAAACGCTAAGCTTTTGAATGAAGCTGCCGGAAATCTTTCCGTAGGAGGCAACGATCTTTACAGTGATCCCGATAAATCCGTTTCCGCTGTAAAGAATTTTGTTGACAGCTACAACAAAACTTTGGACAGTCTTCAGAATACCGAAAACACCAAGGCTCTCGAAAAAGGTGTGCAAATGGTAAATTCCACCAGAGCATATGCCCGCACACTTAATCGTGTAGGAATTTCCGTAGGCAGTGATAATCGTTTGTCCATCAGCGATGAGAAACTCCAAGCAGCTCCTTCAACAACGCTGAAATCGCTTTTCTCAGGAAATTATTCCCTTGCAAATCGCATTGCCGATAAAGCGTCCTACATAAACCGCACTATTGACCTCAGCAATGCGACCTCATATAACGCAAAGGGTAACAAAACGGATTACTTCAATCAGCTTTCCGCTATGATGTTCAACAGCAAGGTATAAAATTTAACATTTTCAGTACGCTGTGACTTGATGCCACAGCGTATTTTTTATGTAAATTTTGCAAAAAGTCTTTTCATTTCCTGCAAAATGTGCTATAATTATACTGTTTAGGGCGACCACGCCTATCCACTAAAGCTTGAAAGGAAATGATAAAAATGAACAAAATTCGCATTGGTATTGTCGGATACGGCAATCTGGGAAAGGGTACAGAGCTTGCGATAAGACAAAATCCCGATACGGAGCTTTCCTGCGTGTTTACGCGCCGTGATCCGTCTTCACTGAAAATTCTGACAGAAAACGTTCCCATTTATTCACTTGATGATATTCAGAATCACAGAGATGATGCCGATGTTCTTATTCTCTGTGGGGGAAGCGCTTCCGATTTGCCGGTTCAGGGTCCCGAGTTGGCAAAACTTTTTTGCACTGTTGACAGCTTTGACACACACGCCAAAATTCCACAGTACTTTGCTGCTGTTGACGAATCCGCAAAAAACGGCGGAAACGTCAGCATAATCTCTGTCGGTTGGGATCCCGGTATGTTCTCGGTTTCCAGACTTTACGGAAGCTGCATTCTTCCCGACGGAAAAGACTACACTTTCTGGGGCAAAGGCGTTTCACAGGGACACTCAGATGCTATCAGACGCATTGATGGTGTTGCCGATGCAAAGCAGTACACCATTCCCGTTCAAGAGGCTGTTGAGGCGGTTCGGAGCGGTTCCGATCCGGAACTTTCTACTCGTCAGAAGCATACAAGAGAATGTTTCGTTGTGGCGAAAGAGGGCGCGGACAAAGCTAAGATAGAGTCGGAAATCAAGAATATGCCAAACTATTTTGCGGACTACGACACCACCGTTCATTTTATTTCGCAGGAAGAACTTGACCGCAACCACAGCGGTATCCCTCATGGCGGCTTCGTTATAAGAAGCGGAAAAACGGGCTTGAACCGCGAGACACCACACATTGTGGAATACAGTCTCAAGCTTGGTTCTAATCCCGAATTTACATCGAGTATTCTTGTCGCATATGCCAGAGCCGCATACCGTCTCCATAAAGAGGGTGCAGTAGGCGCAAAAACCGTATTTGACATTGCTCCCGCATACCTGTCTCCAAAGAGCGGAGATGAACTGAGAGCGTCGATGCTGTAATGCTAAATTCTATAAAAATAAAACCGCTGTACTTGTGCACCGCCCCAAATTGAACAGACAGCACAAAAACACCCCCTCTATGGTGCAATA
>CAMWRN010000281.1 GCA_947176675.1 uncultured Clostridia bacterium
AACCAATGATGGTGACAACATAGATTATTATTGTGCAGTTTATCAATATGGTAGCAATTACAATTTTATTATTGCTTGCTTGTTTACCGGAAACAAGGAATATCGATCCTTTGTTTTGCGTAACTATGGTGAAGATTTTCGTAATGCAATAAATTGCTACTCTTACAATGTTAATATGCCAAAAACAAGTTTTGATAAATTGATTGCAGATATGCGATATCATCTAAATAAATATGATAATTTAGAATATATTGAAACTATAAATTTGGATGATTATTTAACAGATGATTATTCTGAGGATTACTTATGCGATTTAATTATTGGTGATGGCATGACAGATATTTCAATATATTGTGTACAAAATGATATTTTTGGGAGAAATATTAAATTCAGTAATGGTGTATATTCTTATTATTCTTTTATGAGTTCAAATATTGAAATTTATAAGCGCACACGAAAAATACGTGAACAGAGCAGCAAGCTTCATGATTATTATGAAGTTGAAACAGGCGAATATGAATATTTGCTGTGTATAAAAGCTTTAAATGAAAAAACTGCAGAACTTGTATATCTTGGAACATCGAATGAGAATCTGATTGTGTCATATTACGCGTATGCTAATGTTTCTAATGCACCAACTAAATCGGGACTGGATAGAGACATTGAGGAGTTTAATTCTATAATGAAAGATTCTCTATCTTTTTTGAAAAATGAAGGGTGGGAATATGTGTATACATTAGAAATATAGTATCTCCAAATTATAATAACAGTAATTGTTTCTATGAAATACTAATTATTAGCAATATCTCTGTACACTTCGTACATTCCCTCGAAGCCCTCAAAAGCATTTTTGAGGGCTTCATTTGCTTGTTAAAACATGTCAGTTATTAGCATATAAAAATTATAATTGACAAAAATATGACCTATATAGGTACAACCCACAAAATGCTTATTTTTATGAGAAAATCTTAGTTCACTGCAAAAGAATCCATAGTTCACTACATCATTTCGCGCAATATCAAATAATGTGGTATAATAAATCTACCGAAAAATATGTAGAAATGGAGGAGCAGCATATGAAAAGTTGTGATATATCGGTAAACATTCTAATAACTAGGCTGCATAAGCTATAATGTTTACACATTTTTCTGATATAATTACAAACTTGTTTGTTAAGTCATCTGTAATTCAGGAAGAAGATAAGGACTTATATCAATACGGCGTTGAACAGATATGCAACATTATACTAAATATTCTGACAACCGTTATAATTGGTACATTATACGGTATGATACCGGAAATCCTTATTTTCATGTTTGCGTACATACCGCTGAGAATTTATGCAGGTGGATTTCACGCTAAAACTCCGTTTAGATGTTATTTATGTTCGGTCGTGATTACGGTAATTGCTATTTCGGTAATGAAATTTACGGAAATTCATTATTTTATTTACATTATCGCCGCTGCGGTTTCAAGCACAGTTATTTTAAAGGCAGCTCCGATTGAAGATAAAAACAAGCCATTAGACAGTACGGAAAAAGCAGTATTCAGAAAACGTACCGTATTCGTATGGCTGGCAGAAATAATATTACTGCTTTTATTCTCAATATTAAAGTTGGATTTATTTGTTGTTCCGATCTCGTTGTCCATGTTATTGGAAGGAGTTATGGTGGTATTAGGTATCATCAAAAATAAACAATAACATACAACAATTTTATAATAGTATTAAAATAGGTATTGTTAAAAATTATCATATGATAATTTATCAATTACAAAATAAAAAACAGGAGGAAAAAAGCATGAAAAAGCAAGGCAAAAGAATAACCGCTCTGACAGTAAGCGCAATGTTAATGCTGAATATGGCAGCAACAGCAGTTCCCGTTTCCGCGGAGGGCGAGTCCAAAGTATATACCCACGACGGATATACCGTTGAATACACCGTTAAAAACGAATGGACGGGAAATCAGAATATTGAAGTAACTATTACAAACACCGGCGATGATGTTCTTTCGGGCTGGGCTGTGGGCTACAACGCTTTCGGAGAGATCGGCGGCTTATGGAACGCAAAGGTATACGGTCATCAGGGAACTGAATATATTCTCAGCAGCGCAGGCTACAACGATGAGCTTGCTCCCGGTCAGTCGACGAATTTCGGTTACACTCTTACAGGCGATAAATTCAAAATTCCTCAAAATATTGTGAACTGTGCGGAGAGAGTTGACATAACCGAGGGTTACAATGTATACTATAATATAACGGCTGATTTCGTTGATACATATCAGGCTGAAATGATTATCGAGAATACTTCCGATACCGACATTTCCGCTTGGCAGCTTTCCTTTGACGGCAACGTTACCATTAACGACCTTTGGAACGGCAAGCTGATCGAAAACAGCAACGGCAGCTTTAAGGTGAAAAATTCCGAAAACAATTCTGTTATCGCTGCGGGAAGCTCTGTAAGTTTTAACTTCGGCGGTACAAAAAATATTGAAACCGAACCTGATCTCGGCTACAGCGAACCAGTGGAAACTCTGCCTCCTGTTCCCGTTGTTACGGATGAATTTTCTGAGGCAGAAACAGCGGCTGAAAGCGCTGAAACAGACGCTGCAAATCCCGAAAACGACCCCGCTGAAACCGAAACACCCTCGGAAACTGTTCTGCCCGAAATCACAACGGTTACCGAGCCTGTTGTTATGCCTGTTTCGGAAGTAGTTTTCAGCAATTACAAACTTACCGGCATGGTCATTCCTATGGAATTCGATTTTGAGATCGATCCCGAAGTGGACAGCGATAATGACGGTCTTCCCGATTATCTTGAAAAAGAACTCGGCACGGACAGATACAATGTCGATACTGACGGCGATGGTCTTCCTGATGGTTACGAATACTTTACTCTCGGAACAGATCCGAAAAAAACCGACAGTGATGATAACGGAATATCCGACGCTGACGAGGATTTTGATGAGGACGGTTTGACAAACCTTGAGGAATACGAGCTTGGAACAGACCCGTTCAGCAAAGATACCGACCACGACGGACTTTCCGATTATGACGAAGTGAAAATTCACAATACAGACCCTCTGAAATACGACACAGACGGCGACAAAGTTTCCGACGGCGATGAGGTAATTCTCGGACTTGATCCCAACAATCCTGCAACGTTCGGTTATCCCGACAATGAGTATACGACCGTTCAGACCGTTGGAGAGGGCAGCTCTGCACTTGATTACATCAATAATATTGAGGATAATCCCTATTCCGTAACGATCGAGATCACAGCAGCGGGTGTTGCTGACAACAATCTTACCGCAGGCGAGAGCGGTTATTCATACTCGATTTTACAGAATGACGCTGTACTCGGCGTTGTTCCCGAATTTGATTACAGCGACGGCTTGTCTGTTACTGATGTGGTTATCAAGTTTAAA
>CAMWRN010000282.1 GCA_947176675.1 uncultured Clostridia bacterium
ATTACAGATTTCTTATAGTAAATATGAAAGATTATTATGTACAAATCAAAAACTTGTAAGATTATCATATATTCATTTCCATTATACATTTTTCGCAGAAAATGTAGTGTCCCGCAAGGACACAAAATCCCATTTCCAAAGGTTTTACGCCTAAAGAAAATGGGATTTTATGTGTAAAATTCACACCGCTGAATATATCTTACGATTCAAACCCAAGAAGTTCATACAAACTCGGAACACTGTCATCACCGTGCTTGTCCCTATATGACAACGAAATGGGGATATATCCAAATATTCAAAATTATCAAGCATATTGTAAAATGCTTTCTCTTGTTTTATCTTTTTCTTTGAATTTGACATAGCGTAGCGGTAATTCACAGCATAGTATTGAGTATCAATATGCTTGTTGGCTTGCTTCTTTTCACACTTTTCCAAATCGGAATTTTCGATAATCTCACGCATTTTCTTAACGGTGTAGTATCTGCCTTTGTCAAATCTTGAAGAAATAAATTCATCAAAGCTTTCGCGGCTGTTGCGCAAATAAAACTTCAAAATTTCAGCATTGCTGCAATTGATATTAACGGTGTGGAGTAGGAAAGCGCTGCCTTACAACATTACTGAGGCAGGTTTGCGCAGACCTCTCCGGGAACCGTACGTACCCCTCTCAAGGTATACGGCTCTGTTACTGCTCGTTCAGAAAAACTCAATTTTTATGAATAACGCTCCTGTGACAGTTTCTGCAAACAATCAGAGTTTTACGCTTTTTGGCTATCATAGCCAGTTCCCACCTCTCCTTGCCTTTTAGATTTTTCAGCTTGTTGACGTGATGAACCTCGTAAAACTTGCTGTCTGTTGTTCCGCATAATTCACAGGTATGCGCTTTTAGTCTGTTTTCTAAAGTATTAACGGCGTAACCGTAAGCTATCGCCGCATTGCTTATCACATCGGAATAATTAAAAGACCTTTTGCAATCTTCGTATTTGGCAAACAGACAGATTTCTCTGCCTTTTTTCGTTTCATACGGAACGCCCCAATCCTTTCCGACACGATATTTGCTTTTGATTTTTGAAATACTGCTTTTATGCCTCGACGCTAATGTTTTAAGGCAGCTGTATTCCATGAGATAGGCGAAATAGTCAAGCTTATTGAAATTGCTTGCAAGGCTGTAGTAATTGCATATTCCCCTTAATTCGGAATTGTATATCATAACAATTTCCAAATCGGTTGAGCTTATCAGGTATTTTCTGTGAACAGGAAACATTTTCCCGCCGTCAGCTTGAATTGCAATTCCCTTTGAGAAAACGAAATTATGTATTTTATCGTTAAAAGGCACAAGTAATTCAATACCTCCGTTCATAGTGCGCATTTTAACGTGTCCGTTACCTCCGCGTTTAATCGTGCCGCTTCTTCTGACACGTATGTCATAACCGAGAAATCTTGCACATTGACTGCTGTGAGTCACAAGAGTTTTTTCTTCGCTAAGCTCCATTCTGAGCCTGTTACTGATAAATTCAGCCAATTTCATCTTAATCTCTAAGCAGTCCTCTTTGCTGCCTTTTACGGCAATCAGAAAATCATCCGCATAGCGCACATATTTGATTTTTTTGTCAGTCTGCGCCGTACAAGGAATAGACATAAGCCGTCTGCGCTTGACCCTGTATTCTTCAAGAAGCTGTTCACGTTCCTCGCCGCTAAGTTTTTTAAGTCGGTAAGAAATTCTTTTAATTTCATTGTGTGCTTCTCGGTATTCGGGCGTAATGGTTTCCTTGCTCGGTTTGTCAAAATCTTCTTTCAGCTTCATAACAAATTTATCAAGCTCATGCAGATAAATGTTTGCAAGAAGCGGGGAAATTATTCCGCCCTGCGGAGTACCGCTGTAGGTTTTATGATACTTCCAGTTTTCCATATATCCTGCTTTCAGAAATTTGTATATCAGCTTGATAATTCGGGCGTCCTTGATTTTCTTTCTTATCAGCTCAACCAACAACTTATGGTCGATATTGTCGAAGCAGCCCTTTATGTCGCCCTCTACAAACCATCTTGCGCCGTTGAATTCCATTTTAATAAACTTCAAAGCGGTATGACAGCTGCGTTTGGGTCTGAAGCCGTGTGACATATTCAGAAATATCGGTTCGTAAACAGCCTCCAATATCATTCTGAGAGCTTCTTGTACAAGCTTGTCCGAAAAGGTCGGTATCCCAAGAGGTCTTTGTTTATTGCTGTTTTTCTTCTGAATGTATGTGCGCCGTACAGGCATTGGCTGATAGCTTTCATCTGCAAGAGATTTGATAATTTTTCGTATCTTTTCTCCTCCGAAGCCGTCAGCAGTATCCTCGGTTACTCCCTTTGTGCCCGCCCCGCTGTTTGCGTAAAGGTTTTTGTATGCCGCAAAATATATGTCGGAACGAAGCAGGTATCTGTACAGTCTTGTAAATATTTCGTCTTTGTTGTTTAATGAGTTTTTGCTGAGGTTTGATAAAATTTCCATTGTTGGTTTCAATGAGGTATTCCTCCCTAATCAATTTTCAATTTTATTGCGCAGTAACTGCACCCCTTCGCCATGTAAGAGACGTTAACTCTCTCGGACTACTACGAGCGCTCCGTACCCATGCGGGATTTTCAGACCCAAAAGGTCATAGCCTGTCTGTCCTCCTTTCGGCGGCGTTCCCGTTTAGGGTATCCCCAGTTAGCAATAAGAACAGGTGCGTTCGGATTATCGGCATTGCTTTCGTTTCTTTTCCATAGGTTCTCCTACGGGCTGTATGAATTCGTGATAACAGATAAGTCCATAACCATAACTTATCTTTTTTTCATACCATGGGTTTCAGGCACTTTCCCAAGACTGCACATAACAGTTGCTGAAAACTTGCATTCGGCAAACCCAGCCTATACCTTGTATCCGAATCGCCGGCAGACAAAATATTCGACATAAAATTTATAGGATTAACTCTAAGGTCAACTCGGTCGGGATATACAACCACTTTCTCGACATAAAGATTGATAAGCTGTCGTGTCTCCGCAAGTGTCCCCGATTGAAACATTGCCTTTGCTTTTACAAACGCTGCATTGATCTCTTCGTTGGGAATTTTTACGGCTTTCATTTTTTCGGTAAGAGCTTCAAGCTTTTCCGTAATATTGTCACGCTCTTTTTCAAGCTTGGAAAGAGCAGTCACAAGCGAAGCGTTTCCCGTTTCGGCTATAACGTTGGTAAGATTGGAGATCTTTCCGTTCAGCCGTGAAATTTCCTTTTTCATAACAGCGGCGCTATCAGTCATATCGGAAGAGTTATTCAAAGTAAAATAATTGTAAACATTAATAATCTTAGGAACAAATTTCTCCTCTAAAATTATGTCCGCAAGCACTTTAAGCACAAAGGCTTCAATGTACTTTTTATTGACTTCCTTATTTTT
>CAMWRN010000283.1 GCA_947176675.1 uncultured Clostridia bacterium
GCACAGCGAAAAGATCAATGAGCTTCTGAATAACGAATTTGTCAATCAAGACGAATATTTCAATTACTATATGCAGAATCGGGTAATTCCCGAATTCTTGGACGCTTATCCTCAGGTGGAAAGCATCACCTTTTATATAGACATGGACGGTTTTGTTGCAAATTCCAACTTCAAAACTGCCGACGACAGCGTATGCAACACATATTGGTACAAAGAAACTATGGAATCTGATTCCGCAAGATGGCAAGTCATTTATTCAAATAAAGAATATCGACTGTGCAGAATAAATCCTCTTAAAGACAACAAGGGGAATTTCTGCGGAGCAATGGTTTCTGCGGTAAATCCGATCGTTTATGAAGAACTTACGGAAAATATTGATTACGATGTTGTTTTCAGCGTTTCCCAGGGAGTGGTTTTTTACAGCGGCACACCGGGTATTGATATAGGATCGGTCCTTGCAAGCGAAGAAAATTATTTTTCACGCGGAATAAGCAGTTCAATGCTGCTTGAGGACGAATCCAACAGACTGGGCAAAACAGGACACACTGCCGTTTCCTACTTTGATTACAACAATACTGGAAATCTGTTTCAGGTTTACGTTGTAAAGCCGTATTTTCTTTTCAATGACGAGATCAATAACGTAATTTTTATGTATATATGGTACATTTTTCTTTGTATTGTGCTGTCGATCCTAATAACAATACTTTTTTCAAGTATTTTTTCAAGACGTATTCAGTTTCTCAAAAACCAAATGCACAAGGTCACGGCGGGAAATTTCGTCCTTGACGAAGAAATACGCGGTACGGACGAAATATTCGAGCTTTATCAGGATCTGAAAAAAATGGTGGACAGTATGCAAACCCTTATCAACGACGCTTATAAGTCTAAGATACAGTCTGAAAGCTTCAAACTGAACCAGGTAGAGGCAGAATTTAAGGCTCTTGCAAGCCAGATCAATCCACACTTTCTGTACAATACTCTTGAAACTATCCGTATGAAAGCTTACTGCAACGACGACAAAGAGACGGCAGATCTGGTAAAAAAACTCGGAAAATTCATGCGGCGCTGCCTTGAGGTAAAGGACGGAATGGTCACGCTGGAATCTGAACTGGAATTTACCAAAAGCTACCTTGAGCTTCAGGCGGCACGTTTCGGAGACAGGGCGTCCTATTCCATTTACTGCGAGGTCGACAGAAACTACAAAATACTGCCGCTTATCATTCAGCCAATCGTGGAAAACGCCTTTGTCCACGGAATTGAAGGTGAAAAGTCAAACGGCAAGATTGACATAAAGGTTTTCTACAGAAACGGAAAGGTCGTTATAGAGGTTTCGGACAACGGTCAGGGAATCGAACCCGACAAGCTCAGAGAGCTTCTGGCAAAGCTTGAAAAAAATGATACCTCTTCCGGAAAAAGCATCGGTCTCACCAATGTCAACAAACGCATAAAAATGTATCACGGCGAACAGTACGGACTTACAGTGGAGACTACTCTTGGGTACGGCACAACTATAAGGATCACGCTTCCCAAAAAGGTAGACGAAAATGTTATGAAAAAACTGCCCGAAAAATACAGTGAAATAAGCGAAAATATTTCCTCAAAGAAGCTTTAACGGATATTGCTTTGCTATATCCCAAAAGCGTATGCGGAAATTGTGAATAAATCTTCTGAGATCAACGCAGGAGGACTTGATATGAAAACTGTAAACAAATTCTTTATTGCCGTTTCGGGAACCGCCGCACTTTCGGTTCTTGCGGCAGCGATTTTCCGGCCGAGACATACGGTAAAGATCAACTGCAATCTAACTCCCGATGAATATGACAGGATATGCGGCGAATTTTGTCTGAAACCCGATAACGTAATGATGCAGTATGTTTACCGCCGCGGAGAAAGCAGATTCGGAGTAAGGCTCGCTCCGGGCAAGCTTCGTGCCGAAGATATTGTAAGTATGTTCACGATACCAATTATGAAAGAAAAAATACCGGACGCGTTTCGTAAAAAAGTCAAGTATCCTTCTTCTGACAGTACTGTTGTAAGGGCTTGCACATTTACACCGTCTGCAAAGCGCGGACGCGACTACAAAGTACATATTTTTAAAATTGACGGCTGTGAATATATGGAGATAGAAAAGCCCAAAACAGATAACATCGGTATTTTTCTGCACTCATGATAACGGCTTTAGTCCTCTGCCTAAGGTCTCGGTCAGAGCCGTTCGTTAAAATCACGGGACAACGTCCCTTATTGAAAAAAGGATTGGTACACTGCTTATGCTGAAAGTTCTGCTTGTGGACGACGAACCCAACGTTCGTCACGGCGTGAAAATGATGATCCCTTGGGAAAAACTGGGGCTTGACGTTATTGGAGAGGCTGAAGACGGCGACGAGGGACTTTCAAAAATTTTGACGCTGAAACCCGATATTGTTATAGCGGACGTTAAAATGCCGGGAATGTCGGGTATAAAAATGATCGAATCCGCCAAGAAAAACGGTTACGGAGGAAAATGCCTTATACTGTCGGGATATTCGGACTTCACATATGCAAAGGAAGCCATGTCTCTGGGAGTAAAAGGATTCATTCTGAAACCTGTGGACGAAGACGAGCTTATCGAGGCGCTGAAAACGCTCAAAGAAGAGATCAACACTGAAAAGAAAAATAAAGCAGCTATGCGCAAAGGCAGCAAATATATGAACGAACAGCTTGTACGCGCCCTGCTGCTCGGCAACGACAGTATTATTGGCAAAAGCTCCCTTTCTGCTTATTGCTACGACTGTTACGATGCGGCAATAATCAGTCCTGCGGAAGACATGGATCAGGACGAAAAACTTATTCTTCTTGAATCTGTAAAAAACCGTCTTGAAGCATGCAGCGATGTGGACATCATTTCTCCCGAATTCAGAAGCGGTATCACAGCGGTTCTTTTTAAAGGCTGGAAAAGGAAAAAAATACTTGACTTTTTCGCAGAGCTTAACAAAGACCTGTTCGGCAATATATTTGTTACGATCGGAAATACCGTAACTTGTCCCGAAGATATAAGGCTGTCCTATCTTGATGCGGACAATCTGCTCAAAAACAGATTTATGTATATGCACTGCGGCATTGTTACCTCCGAAACGGTCGTTGACGGATCGGACGGCGATGAACAAATAAGCGATATCGTCGGAAAGCTTTACGCATATGTGGAGATCAACGATACCGGCAAGCTGAGCGAGGCTCTCGAGCAGCTTCGTCAGGCTCTTTGCGGAAGCAACTACACACCTGAGAGGATCAAGGTTCTTTGCATTACGGCGGCTATGGATATTAAAAACCATCTTATAAAAAATATCGGCGACAAAAAAACCGAACAATTTATCAATGACGAATTTATCGCTAAAATCGGCTAAACATCAAGCC
>CAMWRN010000284.1 GCA_947176675.1 uncultured Clostridia bacterium
GAATGGAGGACTGATTTTGAGAAAGTATAAAAAAGTCAAAGAAAAAAAGGTCACATATCCTTTAGAGGAATGGCAGGAGGTTGAAAAACGCGCTGCCGCCTTGTCAATGAAAACAGGGACGTACATCAGACAAATATCCGTAAACGGACAAATAACTTGTTACACAGCAAAAAATGTTGCCCCAATAATGAACGCTTTGCGTATCATCGGGAACAACATAAATCAGATTGCTAAAAAGGCGAATGAAACCAACAACATTTACGCCGAAGATATTGAGAAAATGCGAAAGGAAAATTTACTGCTTTGCCATACGTTAAATCAATTCCTATCAGAGTTACCGTCAACAAAAGTTTAGCCTATATTTTAAATTCCGACAAAACCGAGAACTTGCTTTTTACAACGTCTTTGAATTGTCTGACAAACGCTAAGGACGCGTATTTATCTATGAAAACAGTTTTTGAGCATTTTTCGGGAGAAAAATTTAACGCCCCCTTGCCTACCAAAGGCAAGGGCAGCGTTAAGGCTATCCACTATATTCAGTCTTTCGCCCCGCAGGACAACGTTTCCCCCGAACTCGCTCATAGAATCGCCAAAGCCTTTGCGCGAAAGACTTTCGGCGATGATTGTCAGGTAGTTATCGCAACGCATACAGACCGCCAGCACGTCCACAATCATTTGATAATAAATACATATTCCTTAACGGGACAAAAGTTTAATGATAATCAAAAAACATTAAAGCGTATTCGGGAGTATTCTGACAGGGTGTGCCTTGCGTTTGGCATTAAACCGATTATTACAAAAAACGGGCAGGGCAAAAATCTCGCGTATAATGAATGGGAGAATAAGAAGCGGGGTACTTCTTGGAAAGAGAAAATCCGTTTGGAAATTGACCGTCTTATTGGTATAGTTATAAATTTGGACGAGCTTTTGTCCGAACTTGAAGCGTTAGGGTATACTATAAAAAAGGGTAAGTACATTTCCGTAAAAGCTCCCGAACAAGAACGGTTTGTCCGCACTAAAACACTTGGAGAAGATTATACCGAGGAAAGCCTCATATCCCGTATCCGTTGGCGTGATGTGGGAACAAGTGCTACCTTGTCTGGAGAGTCTGCTCCAATCCGTGACGATTATATCCGAGCGCTGAATGAAGTTACCGAGCTTGCAAGAACGGGCAGAAAAATTCCTCGTAAGCGTTACCGTTCCGAACCGTACTCGCCCGAAAATGATTTAGATGTTTACAAAATTTCTGCGCAGCTATCTGTTATCAATCGGGATAATATTCATTCTATTGGTGAATTGGAGGGAAAAATCCAGCGGCTGAAATCTAAATATGAAAATGCCCGTCGGGAGTTAAACGCTCTTATTGTCAAGCAAGAAAAGTTGGAGGGGCTTACGGAACAGGCGGAAACTTATTTCAGTCTTGCGGACAAGTCCGAGCTTTCCGATACCGAGCAGCTTAGTCTGAAAATTTGCAGACAATCCTTGCTGAACAATAACATTTCCGACCGATCCGATTTTGAACGTCTGAAAGCTGTTCAACAGGAAACGGACAAAAAAATTGCAGTCCTCAAAAAAACTTTCGAGGACTGCGAGGGAATGTACGAAGTGTACAGGGATATTGCTGATACTTATTATTCTATTGCTAAGGGGGATTATGTTTCTAAGCTTATTGATAAGAAAAAATATCAAATTGAATACAAAAAACAAACACTTTCCAAATAATATTTGTTTACTTTTATTCAATATATCCACTAATATTAGCAGAATAATACCCACTATAAAATTTAACATATATATTAGCACCATAACCAATAGGTCTATTAAAATCTAAAGTATAAACTCCTGTACTACTGGCAGTAACAGTATTTGAAATACTGTTATGTGATGAATTAACCGCAGAGAAATAAACAGGTGAATTACCAGAAATACCTTCAATACCCACTGTAACATATGATGTATCACTACTACTTCGAGGGACTTGAACATATGCAGGTGAACCCCTTGTAAGCGTTATTAAAAAATGATTATTTACTGCATCCGTCACCATTGAAACGTTACTTACAACCACAAGACAAATCATAATACAAGTAATTATTTTTTTCATATTACCATCCTTTCACTTTAGTTAAAATACCTTTATCCATTTCACATACCGTATCACAAAGCACTTCAATATCTTCTGCCGAGTGCGAAGCAATAAGAATCGTTTTGCCCTGTTCTTTAAGGTCAAGCAGATACTTTCTCATGTCGGCAACCCCATCCTTGTCAAGCCCATTCATTGGCTCGTCAAGAACAAGCAAGTCAGGATTTTCCATAATCGCCTGAGCGAGTCCCAAGCGCTGCCGCATACCAAGTGAGTATTTTCCGACGTGTTTTTTATCGTCAGGGTCAAGTCCAACGCTTGAAATTGCTTTGTAAATTTCATCTTTACCAATTTTATTTGTAATTTTTGCAAGAAATTTTAAATTGTTGTAACCCGAATAATTAGGCAAAAATCCTGGCGTTTCAATAATAACACCAATGTTCTCGGGAATATATGCGTTTATACCTATTTGCTTTCCGTTCACGCGAACAATTCCGATTTTGTATGGCACAAGTCCGCAGATACATTTCATCAACATTGTTTTTCCCGAGCCGTTTCTGCCAATTAAGCCATGAACCTTTCCCATTTCAAAATCAACGGAAATATTGTCGAGAACGGTTACATCTTCAAATCTCTTTGTGAGATTTTTTACTTCAATCGCATTCATTTTAACTCACCTCTCATATTAAATCCCGATTTGCGTCCGAAAATAAGAATTAAAACCGTAATCAGAATAAAAAGCGCTGTGTACACACAGATACAGTAGGTAAATGACGGATTTGAAGTTGTACCGCCCACGTCCACATTATCCAGTGTGTTCCATGATACTGGCGAAAAATGAAGCAGTTTTTTCATATTGAAATGCTCAACAGAACCGCATATTGCAACCGCAAGCGCCGCAGACAAAATACCCGCAATTTTTGTTCCTGTCAGCAGATTGCAGACGAATATCAGCATTCCCAGAAACACCGCGCTACACCATGACAGCACAAAGGTAAACCACACTGCCTGCACTGGAGTGAAATATTCTATTACAAATTCGCTGACTTCAATAAATACCGCACCTGAGTTTGCTGCCGCAGATGACGTTGCGAGAGTTGGCAGCGTTTTCCCCCATTGGGCAGATAATTCACAGGAAAATACCGATGTTAATATCGTCATTAAAAAAAGAAAAATATAGTAAATGCCAGATGAAAGCACAACATACAGCACTTGTCCGCAGAGCCAATTTGTACGTCCGCTTCTCATGCACACGAAAATTTGATTGTTATCAACAAACGGCGCGTTGCAGTATAAAAGCACAATAG
>CAMWRN010000285.1 GCA_947176675.1 uncultured Clostridia bacterium
AGTCGAAGCTTGTGTTGAGGATAGCTTCGGTAAAGTCCGCGTTGGGAAGCCAGTCCGTCCATTGGCGCTGCCCCTGTAAGCCTCCCATAACAGCATTTCTGCCGTTTGCTTCCTCTTTCCAGCCCATTTCGCGGAGCTTTTCGTTGCCCAGCATAATGTCGCGGATTATCAGGGTCATTTTAACCGTAAACTCCCACTGCTGCTCCTTGGAAAGAAGCTTTTTGTTTCCGGGATTGGTCTCGGTGTTGACGTCCATACCTTCGGGGCATTTAGCTTTGACCCATGCAAGAGCCTTTTCGTACTCCTCGTGATCGTAGATGTCAAGATGTATGCGGCGGAGAATTTCCGTCATATCCACCCATTCGGGACGGAGTCCCAGATAATTCTGCATGAACATAGCGTCGCAGTAAGAGCCTGCAATACCCATAGCCACGCCGCCAACGTTAACGTAAGCTTTTGTTCTTATCCAACCAACGGCTATAGCGCAGCGTGCAAAGCGGAGTATCTTCTCGGCAACGTCATCGGGGATAGAAGTATCGTCTGCGTCCTGAACGTCGTGACCGTAGATAGAGAATGCGGGCAGACCTCTCTGAGCGTGAGCGGACATAGCCGCCGCAAGATAGACCGCGCCGGGACGCTCCGTTCCGTTGAAGCCCCAAACCGCTTTGATCGTGGAGGGATTAAGGTCTATAGTCTCGGTAACGTAGCACCAGCAGGGCGTTACCGAAAGGGTAGCGCACACGTTCTGCGTGCTGAAGAATTCCTCGGCTTTTGCGGATTCCGCGCCGCCGCCTATTGTAAATGGTACGGTAACGCACTCCACGGGAGTGCCGTCGGGATAGCGGCAGTTTGCTTCAATAAGCTCCTTTGCGGACTTTGCCATGTTCATGGTCTGGACTTCAAGGGATTCGCGTATGCCGAACTGACGTCCGTCGATTACCGGTCTGATTCCTATTTTTGGATACATTGTCATCTACTCCTTTTTATTTGATTATTTAGCTATAACGGCATTTGACCGTATTTACCTTATGATCGTTCTGTAGCTTTCGTATGCCTTTTCCCATTCGTTGGGACTTTCTGGCATGAACATTTTAACGCTTCCCGAAGCGGCGATGATTTTCCGCGCAGCCTTCAGGTCGGGGATAGCTCCGTCGGCAATAAGCTGCATTGCGATATTTCCGAAAGCCGTTGCTTCGATCGGTCCTGCTGCAACCGTACAATTGCAGGCGTTAGCCGTCATTTGGCACAGCAGACCGTCCTTTGCTCCGCCGCCCATAAGATGTATCGTTCCGTAGGACTTGCCCGTGCATTCCTTTATCTCGTCGAAAGCCATGCGGTACTTCAGGGCAAGGCTCTCGTAAATGCACCGCATTATCTGTCCCTCTGTTTCGGGAACGGTCTGTCCCGTTTTTTTGCAGTACTCCCGCACTCTCTCGGGAATATTTCCGGCGGGGACAAACACAGGGGCGTCGGGATCGATAAAGCAGGCGAAAGGTTCACACTCAAGAGCAAGTTTTTCAAGGTCGGCAAAGGAAAGTTCCTTGCCCTCTCGCTTGAACTGCCGCCGCGATTCCTGAATAAGCCAAAGTCCGATTATGTTTTTTAGGAACGTAGTTTTCCCTCCGAAGCCTATCTCATTGGTGATGTTGAGACGCTCGGAGACCTCGCTGATTATCGGTTCGTCAGTTTCCGTTCCGAACAGCGACCATGTTCCGCATGAGACGAAGATAAAGTCCTCGTCTTCCGTTGGAGCAGCCGCAGCGGCGCACTGGGTATCGTGTCCGCATACTGTCACGACCTTTGCGGCGGGAATGTCAAGCTCTTTGCAGATATCCTCCGAAAGCTCGCCCAAAATAGTTGCGGGCATAGCAATTTCGGGCAGTATCCTCCGCGGGAGTCCCAACGCACCAAGAACGGTTTCCGACCAGCTTTTGTTGACCGCATTCAGCATTTGGGTGGTGGACGCTATGGAAAGCTCCGCCCGTTTCTTTCCCGTAAGAAGATAGCCGAACAGGTCGGGCATAAGCAGCAGGGTCTCCGCACTTTTCAGCAGTTGGGGACGGTTCTTTTTTAGCGACATCAGCTGGAAAACGGTGTTTATTTCCATAAACTGGTTGCCTGTTATCTTGTAGAACCGCTCTCTGCCGAAACGACTGAAAGCTTCGTCAAGCATACCCTCGGTACGGCTGTCGCGGTAGTGAATGGGAAGCTCCAGCAAATGACCGTCCCTGCCGATCAAGCCGAAGTCAACGCCCCAAGTGTCAACGGCGAGACTGTCAAAACCGCCGCTTTGGGCAGCCTTTACGAGCCCTGTTTTTACCTCGTGGAACAGCCTTGGCAGATCCCAGTAAAGCGTACCGCACATCTTCACGGGAATATTTTCAAAGCGGTGTATCTCCTCCAGCCGGATAGTTTCACCGTCGAAAATACCCATTATGGCGCGTCCGCTTGAAGCTCCGAAATCAAAGGCGAGAACGCGTTTTTCGGTACTCATTTTACAACACCTTTCTTTAAGATAATGTTAGCGTAAATGGCTTCCTCACCCGTTGCAACGACCGCGTAGGCTTTTTTCGCCCTCTCGTAGAAATCAAACCGCTCGATCATTTCGATCTTGCAGTTTTCGGGCTCGTACTTGTTAATGACCGCTTTGTAGTCCTCCCAAATGGTTGGTACGACGGGATCGCCCTTGACTACTTCCATAAGCATGACAGGCTTTTCGGTGTAGGTGTCCAGCGGGAAGAAGCGCATTATCGCGTCAAGAAGCTCGGTAACGCCGTGTCCGTCGCAGCGGACGACCCGCTGTCCGATAGTTTCCGCGGGGAAGTTTCCGTCTGCAAGCACTATCTCGTCCCCGTGACCCATTTCCATAAGTATTTTCAGAAGCTGGGGGGACATTATTTTCGGTATGTTTTTAAGCATGATCTTTTCTCCTTAATAAGATTTACGCTATTGCCGTACTTAAAAATTTCTCAATAGCTTCATTGACCTCGTCGGGATTATCCACATTGGAATTGTGAGCCGCATTTTTTATGATTTTCAGCGGATATCCCGTACGCCTTGCCCATTCCCTGCAATAGCTTTTAACCTTGCCCGTATTGTCCTTTTCGCCGAGAAGTATCAGCACGGAACAGGGTATTTCCAAAGCGCAGTTTTCGTCCAGAAAAGCGGCGTAGCCTATTCCTATAAGACGGCAAAGTTCGTCCTTGCCGTAGGGTTCAAGCATTGAAAGCATATTTTTGTACCCTTTTTCCGTGACGGATACCTGCTTCGCCATTGCTATTTTCATTGCGCCGAGGGGGTAAAGCTTCGCTAAAGGCTCGCCGCGATTCAGCCAGAAGATGTCGGACTTCGAGTAGTACCCCTCGCCGAGCGGCGTTGT
>CAMWRN010000286.1 GCA_947176675.1 uncultured Clostridia bacterium
ATTTGTCGGATTGGTGTATAATATATACATATGCGAACGTCCCTTGAAGTCAGCTTCGGGACGCGGCAAATTCTGAAAGGAGTATGTACATATGATTTATTCACATGAGGTTGAAAAAATGTGTCCCGTGGTGCAGGGCGTCGCTCACGGCGCAGCGCCTATACCCGAGGAAGCAAAATGGGTAAAGGCTAAGGAAATCAAGGATATTTCCGGCTTTACTCACGGCGTGGGTTGGTGCGCTCCCCAGCAGGGCGCCTGCAAGCTGTCCCTCAACGTTAAGGACGGTGTTATTCAGGAGGCTCTCGTTGAGACTCTCGGCTGCTCGGGTATGACCCATTCCGCAGCTATGGCTTCCGAGATTCTTCCCGGAAGAACTATCCTCGAAGCTCTCAACACCGACCTTGTCTGTGACGCTATCAATACGGCTATGAGAGAACTGTTTCTCCAAATTGTTTACGGCCGTACACAAAGCGCGTTCTCGGAGGACGGTCTGCCTATAGGCGCAGGTCTGGAGGATCTTGGAAAGGGTCTGCGTTCTCAGATCGGCACAATGTACGGTACTCTTGCAAAGGGTCCCCGCTACCTTGAAATGACCGACGGTTATGTTACAGGTATCGCTCTTAACGAGGACAACGAGATCATCGGCTACAAGTTTGTAAACTTCGGCAAAATGATGGATTTCATTAAGTCAGGCGACGATGCCAACACCGCTTTTGAAAAAGCTCAGGGTCAGTACGGCAGAGTTAATGACGCTGTTAAGATCGTAGACCCGAGAAAGGAATAAGGAGGTACACTGAAATGGCTTTATTTGAATCATATGAAAGAAGAGAAAAGCAAATTCTTGACGTTCTCTCTCACTACGGAATCAACTCTATCGAAGAAGCGGCAGAAGTTACCAAGGCTAAAGGTCTTGACATCTACAAGCTGGTAGAGGGTATTCAGCCTATCTGCTTTGAAAATGCTAAGTGGGCTTACACTGTAGGCTGCGCTATCGCTATCAAGAAAGGCTGCACAAGAGCTGCCGATGCTGCGGCTGCTATCGGCGAGGGTCTTCAGGCTTTCTGTATCCCCGGCTCCGTTGCTGATCAGCGTAAGGTTGGTCTGGGTCACGGCAACCTTGGCAAAATGCTTCTTGAAGAAGAAACAGAGTGCTTCGCTTTCCTTGCAGGACACGAGTCATTTGCAGCTGCTGAGGGCGCTATCGGTATTGCAGAAAAAGCCAACAAGGTTCGTAAAAAACCTCTCCGTGTAATCCTCAACGGTCTTGGAAAGGATGCTGCTCAGATCATCGCTCGTATCAACGGATTCACATATGTCGAGACTGAACTGGACTACTACACTGGCGAAGTTAAGGAAGTTTTCCGCAAGTCCTACTCCGAGGGTCTGCGCGCTAAGGTAAACTGCTACGGTGCAAACGATGTTACTGAGGGCGTTGCTATAATGTGGAAAGAAGGCGTTGACGTTTCCATTACAGGTAACTCCACCAACCCCACACGTTTCCAGCATCCTGTTGCAGGTACATACAAGAAGGAATGCGTTGACAAGGGCAAGAAGTACTTCTCTGTTGCTTCCGGCGGAGGTACGGGACGTACTCTCCACCCAGACAACATGGCTGCAGGTCCTGCTTCCTACGGTATGACCGATACAATGGGACGTATGCACTCTGACGCTCAGTTTGCAGGTTCTTCCTCTGTTCCCGCTCATGTTGAGATGATGGGACTTATCGGTATGGGCAACAACCCTATGGTTGGCGCTACCGTTGCTTGCGCTGTTGCGGTTGAAGAAGCTATGAAGAAGTAATTACCGCATAATATAATAATAAAAACCGCGTAAATGTCGATTTTACGCGGTTTTTTATTTTGTGAAAATTTACTATAGCAACGGCAAAAATCATACTGTTAGTAACACGTTAGATGCTCGTTAGTAACAAATAGCCTTTAAAAATCGAGCAGTTCTACGGCTTTCCGAAGCTGCTCTATATCTTTGTGAGTATACACCTTTTCCGTAACATCACCGCGCTTGTGTCCGACAAGACGCTTAATGCTGGTTTTGTTCGCACCGAGATTATCAAGTTCCGTGATAAATGTATGTCTGGTTTCATGCGGGGTGTGGTTCATGTTCAGATCGTTCATGACCGCGATAAATCGTGTATGAAGCTGGGTATAACTTAGCGGTCTCCCCTCTTTATCGGTAACAAGATATTCATACGGCTGATCCATGAGCTTATCAACAAGCGGTTGTATCTTATGATGTATCGGAACTTGCCGATTACGTCCGCTGTCTGTTTTTATTCCGCCTGTTATAACTCCATCTGAAACATCGCTGTGTTTGATAAGCACCATTTCCCCTGCACGCCAACCCGTATAGAGCATAATCAATATCACATCAACATAAGACGTTCCGAGGTTGTCCCAAAGCGTTTGAATTTCTTCACGAGTAAACGGCACTTTGTCTTTTTCGACCTCGACTTTTGGACGGCGAAGTACGTCTGAATAATTGGTTTGCACAATTTCATGAAGCAAGCAATAATCATAGATCATATTAAAAAGCGACTTTATACGCGCTCTTGTGGTTGCGCCTACATCTGCCGTATCAATTATGTGCTGCATTTGAGCCGGGCGAAGATCTGACATTTTCACATCATAAATCGGTGAACAATAACTGAAAGCAGATTTATATGTCCGTGCCGCTGAATCGGTGATCTCCTTGAATTTTTGTTCCGACCATTTATCATACACTTCCGCAAAGGTGATCTTGGACTTATTGATATCATACGGAGCTTTATTGTACTCTGCCAACGCTTGGAGCGCGGCAGCACGCACGGGATAGTAGCCGATAACCTGATAGATTGGCTGGGGTTTCTTGCCCTCAACGGCTTTCCAACCTGTTGTTATTCTGGCTATCCACGGGTTTCGGCGGTTTCCCGAAAGCTTGTATACAGAGCCGTAGCCGTTTGGAAGTTTCATTTAGTCATCTCCTTTCTGTTAGTTTTGCAGTTAACTGCAAATGTATAATTTTCAAGTAGAATAAATCTCATCAATATTTGACAATTTTTGTTTAATTATTTTTATTTCATATGGTATTATAATAGATTCATATTCCGAATAAAAAGATTTTATAGCAAAATACAAAAATAACAAGGCAATAGTTGACCATGCAATATTTGCAATAACATCAGTAAGCACAACTGTAGACATACGCCCTGAAATAATACCCGTAACAACACCTATAATAAAGTTTGGCGGCAATTGTGAAAAAGTATCGTACTTTGATTTCACGCTTTCTAATCTTGATAACAATACATCAGCATCATAATAATGGTTATAATGCCTGTCAAT
>CAMWRN010000287.1 GCA_947176675.1 uncultured Clostridia bacterium
CTGTGTATAAGAGCCAGGATATCAAAGCGCAGCGTTTCTGGTATCCCTGTTCAGTGTGTAAGCTTTGCGGTAGTGGGAGCAGTTTTTACGCTTTTTTTCGGAGGAGAGTTTCCCGACGCAGTCGTTTCGGGACTGCTTTCGGTGCTGATATTTTTTATCTCAAAATTTGTGAATAAGATAAAGCCCAGCGTTTTTTTTCAGAGTGTGATCTGCTCAATGGTAATAGCCGCGTGCGCGGTAATAATTTCCAAAGTTGGACTTACCGATGGATTTGACAAAGTCATTATCGGTTCGTCCATGAATCTTGTTCCGGGAATAACGCTTACAAACTGTATGCGCGACTTTATAGCAGGAGACTTTCTGGCGGGACTTTACACGCTTATCGAAGCAATACTTGTCGCAGTGGGAATGGCTGTTGGTGCAGCTTCTGCCATTGCGCTGTTTACAATGATTTTGGGAGGTTGACTATGTATCAGAATATTTTTGAGCAGATAATACTTCCGTGTCTGTACAGTCTTGTGGCTTCTATCGCGTTCGGTGTACAGTTTAACATAAAGCTTCGGCATATGATAACAGCAGGAATAGGCGGAACCGTTACACAGCTTATTTTTTTGGTTTATGAACTTAACGGGACAAGTGAAATGCTATGCTATTTTTTCTCGGCGGCGGCAGTGTCGGCGTATTCCGAGGTAATGGCAAGGCGGCTTCATGTTCCTGTGAATATGTATCTTGTGGTGGGAATTATCCCGCTTGTTCCGGGAGGATATTTTTACAATACCATGATAACTCTGATAGGCGGTGATGTGGAAATGTTCTCACGTCAGTTTGCCACGGCATTCGGCATTGCGGGTTCGATAGCTATGGGAGTATTTGCGGTATCGGCGATAGTACGTCTTGTGCGTATTATTATGAAAAAGGCGATATAAAAAACTGATTGACTGAAGCGGAGGAATTGAAATGAGATTGTTGGTTATAAGGCACGGCGAAAGCGAAGCGGATATCCTCGACGTGCATGAGGGAAGGGCAGATTTTGAACTGACTGAACGCGGTCACCGTCAGGCGGAAGCTATGAGCAAATATGTGAAAGAACACTATCAAATTGATAAGATTTATTGCAGTACCTTAAAAAGAGCGGCTCAAACTGCAAAGCATCTTGCTGATGAAACAAATGCTCCGATGTTTCTCGAAGAAAATCTTATGGAATTTAATAACGGCTTGTTGACAGGACTGGAACGTCAGGTTGTCAATGAAAAGTATCCGCAGGTTTCTGTGCCGATTCACTCGTCTGTGTATGAACAGGAAAGTGCACTTATGTTTCGCTACAGAGCGGATTTTATGCTTTCAAAAATTTTATCTGAAAATGATTCCGACAGTACAATTGCAGTTATTACTCATGGAGGAATGATAAATCAGCTTTATCGGGCTTTTTTCAAGCTTTCCGTTGATGCTGAGATTTTCTTTTACACAGGAGATACCGGAATTCACGAATGGCTGTCGGACGGAAATGTCCGTTCAGTCGTAAGGGCGAACTGTTTGGTGCATAACATATAGATTTTTTACTAAAGGAAAGGATTTTACATATGGAAACAAGAGTAAGATTTTCGTTGAACAGAGACTGGTCGTTTCATCGAGGCGACCTGCCCTCTAAAAAATATGTATCTCACGGGGACATTTACAATGCTGCAAAGGCTGGGGCAAAGCAGGGCCCTCCCAACAGTATGTTTGACGCCCGTGAATGGGAGATTATTGACATTCCTCACGACTACATGATAAAAGGGAATATCGATCCCGACGGCGCTGCCGACTGGGGATATAAGCCTAAGTCCAATGCTTGGTACAGAAAGTGTTTCACTATTGACGAGAAATACCGCGGAAAGCGTTTCATAATTGAATTTGAAGGTGCTGCGACCGAGGCGACGGTTTATTTTAACGGTTCAATTGTAAAGCGTAATTTTTCGGGTTACACGGGCTTTAACGTTGACGTTACCGACAGAGTAATATTTGGCGGAAAACCCAACGTTTTGGCAGTCTACATAAACGGTACGGAATTTGAGGGCTGGTGGTACGAGGGCGCGGGACTGTACCGTCCCATATGGCTTAATATTGTTCCCGAAATACATTTTGCCGAAGAGCCTTACGTTTATTGTGAAAAGCTTGACGATTCAAAGTGGAGAGTAACGGTAAGCGGTTCAATTACGGGAAAGGGTACAAATGGAAAGGCTGTTTCCGTGAAAAAAATCATCCGAGATAAGGATCACAATTCTATTGCAGAATTTTATGAAGCTTCTACGATTATTGGAAATCCCATTTTATGGAATTTAAATAATCCGTATCTATATACTCTTACGTCAGAACTGTATATTGACAGCGTAATGTCTGATAGCTTTACATCTTCAATCGGGTTTCGTACAATAGAAGTTGATTCGGAGAAAGGTTTTTTGCTTAATGGTAAAGTAACAAAACTTTACGGTACTTGCAATCATCAGGACTTTGCCGGAGTGGGTACAGCTGTCTCAGACAGCATATGGAGGTACAAGATCGCGCGCCTTAAATCAATGGGCTGCAACGCTTACCGAAGCGCACATGGAATGGCTCCAAACGGACTTATAAAGGCGTGTGATGAAATGGGTTTGCTGCTCATGGACGAAAACCGAAATTTTGAGACTTCCGAGGACTGTCTTGAGCAGCTCAGGACCATGGTAAAGCGGGATAGAAATCACCCGTCGGTGGTATTTTATTCCATATTTAATGAAGAACCGCTTCAGGGTACAGAGCAGGGGAGAAACATGGCTTTACATATGCTGGACGAAATTAGGCGGCTTGACCCGTCGCGGTTTGTTACGGGCGCGATGAACGGCGGAATCCTTGAGGACTGCGGAGCGGGAAACGCGCTTGATGTTGTGGGTGTCAACTATCAGCTATACAGTTACGATGATATACATAAAAAATACCCGACAATGCCTGTTGTGGGTTCGGAAGTGACTTCCGCATTCCAGACAAGAGGATGTACCGTTACAGATTTTGAAAAACATACGTTTTCCTGCTATGACGAAGATGCTGCCGACTGGGGAAATACGGTTCGCGAAACTTGGAGGGAAGTTAATGCCAGAAGCTTTATTATGGGTGCGTTTATGTGGACAGGTTTTGACTATCTTGGAGAACCGTCTCCCCATGTATATCCAAGCGTTTCAAGCTTTTTCGGACTTATGGATACCTGTGGCTTTGAAAAAGGCGGATACTATATATCTAAGGCTATGTATCTTATCAACATATCCCAGCCCACGCGCCCCAGCCGGAGGGCGTATGCGGGATACTGCTTGAAAAAAA
>CAMWRN010000288.1 GCA_947176675.1 uncultured Clostridia bacterium
GATACTAACAGTTTATATACACCATATAAACCAGTAAACTATCTGAAAAACGATAGGTTACCGGTTCCTTTTGGGGTTACCATTAAAAATACATTTTATTAAGGAGAATTATGATTGACAGCAAAGCATATTACAATTATTAAACGCAAAAACTCCTTTATAAAAGAATTTAGCCCACCAAATAAAACTGAATACAGACATACAGCCTGCAAAACAACAAAAAGTTTTGCGGGCTGTATTTTTTGTAAAACGTTTTCACGCATATATATAAGAGGACCTCCGTTTTGATTTGATCACTCGACCAAATCAAAAAGAACGGAGGACTTTTTTATGTCTGAAAATAAATATTATATTTACATTAACGGCAGCAAGGTTGCCGTAAGCAAGGAACTGTACGAATATGATCGGCAGTCCGAAAGAAAAATTACATATGCGGAAGTCGACAGGAAAACAGAGCGGTTCAAGGCAGATCAGGACAAGCTTAAGGCAGAATTCATTCCGAGCCTTGAAGATTCGCTGGACAGACTGTCGGAGATTGGCGAGCAGTTTGCCGAAAAGAATTCCGATTTCAGCGGCTATGCCGAGATGCGGATAGACCTCCGGCGAGCCTTGGAGCGGCTTTCACATAACGAACGGGAGCTTATTTATAAGCTCTTTTTTTTATGCCAAACCGAAAGAGAGGTTGCTGATGAACTTGGTATTTACCATAACGCCGTGCATAAAAAGAAGCTTGCAATTTTGGCAAAATTGCATAAGTTTTTGAAAAATTAAAATTTCAGGTGTGCAAGAGGTGTTTCCCAGCGGCAAAGAATATGAGAGGTAAAATTGCCTTTCGTGAAACTTGAAAATTAAATATCAGTATTTCAGATACGTTACTCTATGCAGCCCGCAAGGGAAAAGCGACGGAAACCGCTCCGCCATGACGTTAAATGATCTCGCGCAGGACAAGCACGGCGCTTAGCCGACGAGCATTGTCTCCAAAACTTCCTGCCTCCGATTTCACAGCCGAGCGATAAAAGCGTTTTCCAAAGACCGACCGGCAATCGGTCTCCGCCACGACCTGCATAGACCATAATGATACTTCCGTCCGGTCATAGAATCACGCAGTGAGGGCGGCTTTGCGAGACCCGCATCGGGGCGAAACCCATGATGTCTGCCAAGACAGTCTGAAATATTCCCTCAAAGAACAGAAATGTTACTTTGTTTAGCCGGAGCGTCTGGGACAAATACGGCATAACAGGCTGATCAAATGCGGAGAAATCCGCTTAAAACGCAGCGTTTTTGTATAGTCAAAACCGCTGCAATATATTTTGATTTCCGATTAAAGGTGTAAAAAAATCCGCACATTTCTAATTGATTTTATTGTACACCTTTTAATCGGAAATTCAATTACATAAAGAAAGGTCAAAAAATTATGGATAAAAAAATCAGGAGCGGAGATATTTACTTCGCAAATTTAGACCCTATCGTTGGCAGCGAGCAGGGCGGTATCCGTCCCGTTCTCATAATTCAGAACAACAAAGGGAACAAATTCAGTCGCACCACAATTGCGGCTCCCATTACTTCAAAAAGAACGCCCAATTCTCTTCCCGTCCATGTTTTTCTCACGAGAAAATATACGGGACTTGAAGATAATTCCTGCGTACTTCTGGAGCAGCTCCGAGTTATCGACAAACGCAGACTTTTACACAAAGTTGGGTACGCTGATTTCTTTGTAATGAAGCAGGTGGACAGTGCGATTCGCGTCAGCACTGGACTGAAAAAAGAATATAATTGAGAGGTAAACAATATGGAAAATCACAAGACAGCATGGCTTTACTGCCATGCGGAAAAGTGGGAGGGCAAAGAGGAAATATCCCGTCAGGTGCTTATTCTCTGCGCATTCTGCAAAAACAGAGGATTGTATATTCACGGCGTTTCCAAACGGATCGGTGAACGTAAGCCTCCTGAAAGCTTCAGCGGTTCGGATTATCTTCTGGTAACCGATTTTAACAGAATTTCAATTGATTCCGCAAAGCTTGCTGAATATATAAAATACGCAGAAAACCTCGGTACAAAAGTAGTTGAGATTAATGTGACGGTTGAGGTGTAGAAAATGATAGACAATGAAGCGGTATTGCAATACAAATTCTACTTGTGCAGAAAATTTCTTGAAAAGCTTCTGCGAGAGGGACATATTTCGGAACAGCAGCGTAAAAAAACGGAAGCTGCCGTTCTGAAAAAATTAACGGTTTGAACTCCCGAAAAATAATTCCCTTTTTGTTGGTTTTGGTAGGATGAACCGTAGATATTTCATTGGTTTTGGTGATGGATAAATCGCTGCGGTTCAGGTATAATGTGTCATGAAAGGAGTGGTAGAATGGCTGAAATAACGGTAATTCCTGCCGCTGAAAAATGCAGGGAAATTATCAGAACTGCCGCATATGCAAGAGTGTCAAGCGACAGCGCGGATCAGCTTAATTCCTTCACGGCGCAGATACGGTACTACAGCGAACTGCTGAAAAGCAGCTCCGACGCTGTACTGGTGGATATTTATGCCGACGAGGGAATTTCGGGAACGAGTTCCGCCAAAAGAGACGAGTTCCAAAGGCTTATGCGCGACTGCCGAAAGGGAAAAATCGACCGTATCCTTACCAAGTCGGTATCACGGTTTGCGCGGAATACAAAGGACTGCCTTGAAGCGGTTCGGGAACTTAAATCGATAGGCATATCGGTATACTTTGAAAAAGAAAATATCGATACCGCCGAGATAAGTTCGGAAATGCTTCTGACGATGCACAGTGTGTTCGCTCAAGAAGAATCGCTGTCAATATCAAAGAACTGCCGAATGGGTATACTGAAAAGAATGCAGGAAGCCTCCTATGTGCCGAACACCGCGCCATACGGCTACAGAAAAACGGACGGTAAGTTTGCAATACACGAACCTGAAGCGGAAATTGTACAGCGAATTTTTAATGAGTATCTGAACGGTATTGGATTGAATGAGATAGCTCAAAGGCTTAATTCCGAAAAAATCCCGAAAGGGAAAAATATGAACTGGACCTACAGGAGCATTAGCTATATTCTATCAAATGAAAAATATCTGGGCGACTCAAAATATCATAAATGGTACACCCCCGATTCCCTGCCGTTCAGAAGCGTTGAGAACCGCGGAGAAAAAGAAATGCTGTACGCAAACCGCACTCATGACGCTATAATTGAAAAATCGGTATTCGATAGGGTTCAGATTTTATTAAAAAAGCGCGGCGCACCCAATGTCGGGAAAGCTTCCGACAGCAGTCCGCTCAGAAAGAAAATATACTGTCAATGCTGCGGGGTTACAT
>CAMWRN010000289.1 GCA_947176675.1 uncultured Clostridia bacterium
AAACCGAACTTCAAGCGGCATTTGAAGAAATTCTTTGGTTTGTCAACGCACATTTTGCAAATACAGGTCAGAATGATGAGGAATAATCTGCTGAATTTTGCCGAATTTGAACGTGAAACTATTGCCGCAAGAGTTAAGGACGCTTACGACACAAAGGCTATGGAAACGGGATTTTATCAAGGCGGCAAGGTTTATTTCGGATTTGATATTTCACGGCGTACAATAGGCGGAAAAACAGGGTCGGTACTTGTTCCGTCAGAAGCGGCGCAAACGATAATTACCGCTTTTGAAATGTACAAAGAACCCGATGTATCGTTAGCTGACATTTGCAAGTATATTCAGGAAAATAATCTCCCGACAACTTCAACAGAACACGGCGAAAAAATCACTCTGTCCGTTGACAGAGTGTATCTTTCGGCGGTTTTGAGCAATCCTATGTACGTTCGTGCTGACAAAGAGGTCTATTTTATGTGATATAATAAGTTATATTGATAGCGTATTTGCGGAGAAGGATGTACTTCTCCGCTTGACCTAATAAAACCATCAGTCGCAAGTGTGCGGATGAAAATTTTGATCTGTCGGTGGCAAATGATGAGGTGGATTGAATGCCAAAAATCACATTGAACGATTTGTTGAATATCAAGCCGGAGAATTATGCGAACACCAGGATCAAGTTTAATCAACATAATGGAACGCATGACCCTATGGACTTGTATCTGCAAAATCCTGATATTGTAAATGTTAGATGGTTCTTATGGCGTAGCCAAAGAAAATATTATCGTGTGGGACAGGTTGCAATTTGTCTGCTGAAACTGTCCTATGATACTTGGCTTCTGACAACCATTAAACTTATTACCAAGGATTTGGATGTCAACGAGGGCATCAACTATGAGGGCGAAGAACTGGGAAAATACCGTAAATACTTCGGCTGTGTAATTCTCAAATATCACAAAACATTCCAGACTCAATGCCGTGGTTCAATCTGCGATGATTTGGAGGTGCTTGAGGTACTTCCGGCGCAGTTTGATGGTGACGAATTTCCCGGATACGATAGGGTTCGTCTTTCATATGCACAGTTACATTCCATCATTACAAGGCAAAAGAAGAGTTGGATTGCTGCCTTAGAGAACCAAAAGGCTGTATACCGTATAACCGGTAAGCATACTGGTAAGCTATATGTTGGATCTGCAACGAGTGACAATGGTATGCTGTTGGCTCGATGGTCAAGCTATGCGGAGAACGGACATGGGGGCAATGTGGAATTGAAAGACCTCGTTTCCGAAAAAGTCTTTGACTACATAAAAGAAAATTTCCAATACTCAATTTTGGAAAACTATAATGCAAGAGTGGATGACCGTGTTATTCTGGAGAGGGAGTCTTGGTGGAAAGAAACTTTGCAAAGCCGTGCGTTTGGTTACAACAACAACTGATTTGGAGGTAAATCTTCTGATATAATTGCTAAAGATAACGATTATGTTATAATGTGTTCTAAAAGTAATGCTCCACGCATTTATCTTCCAAAACATACAGACGAATAGGATTAAGATCAAAGGTAAAAAATATTACACCCAAAAAATTGCAGACTATTGCAAGGGACATACTTAATCATTGCTTTATATACTTTGTTACAGAGCAAGTTCCGAAAATTGTCATATCTGATGAAGGGGATACGATATCTATTAATCAAATGTATGATAATATAGGAAAAGAAAATATTTCAGAAGAGAAATTTACTATTAATGAAACAGATTTTAAATTAGTACATTTTAAGAATTACAATCCAAACTCTAATGCTCATAAGCTTAATTTATGTGCTAATGAAAGAAGTGTGACATCTGTAAATCTTCAAAAAATGCTAACAGGTGTTAATAGTAAATTTAGTAGCGGAAGCAGTGAATTTGTTTATGTTGGATATATTACTTCAAAATATCTTGATGATAATGTAAACATAGACAGAAACGTCTTTAATCTGATCGGGATAGCATCGAGAACATTGAAAGAGAATGGCATGACTGAGGAATCAAAGGAAATGTCCTCCCGCGTTTTTGCTTCGGGCAGCTATGAAGAGGCGCTTTCAATTATCGGCGAGTACGTCAATATCACTTCCGCGGAGGAACTGAACGAGGATATTGAAGAAAAATTCGGAATTGAGACGTGATTTGTCAAGGGTATTTTCTGCAAAAAAATTTTACAATGTAAAATAGCATCGTTTTACCAATATATTACAATACGCTATATAAAATAAGAGAACCGATCTAAAAATTAGTATTGCATTATAGCGCATAATGCTCTATAATAATTTTACAGATTGTTTTGCATTAATAATTTTTGGTATACACGGAGGCGCTTTTATGACCTTACAGCACTTAAAATACCTTATTACCGTTGCGGAAAAAGGTTCTATAACCGAAGCTGCACGGGTTTTATTTGTTTCACAGCCGAGCCTGTCGGGAGCAATAAAGGAGATAGAAAAAGAGAGCGGAATAACAGTTTTCAATCGTTGTCGTGCAGGCGTAGCCTTGACAAAGGAGGGTACTGAATTTTTGGGGTATGCACGACAGGTCGTACAGCAAATGGAGCTGCTTGAAGCAAAGTATCTATACAACAGTCCCGCAAAGCAGCGTTTTTGTGTATCTGCTCAGCACTATACATTTGCGGCAAACGCTTTTGTGGAGCTTGTAAAGCAGTTCGGACAAGAACGCTTTGAATTTATTTTAAATGAGACCCAAACTCACCAAATTATTGAGGACGTCCGCAACAGGTACAGTGATTTGGGTATTTTGTACTTATGCGACAGCAATGAAAATGTTCTTCTGAAACTGTTTGATGAATACAATTTAAACTTTGTGGAGCTGTTCACCGCCAAGCCTCACATATTTATTAGAAAGGAACACCCGCTGGCGAAACTGAAATCAGTGTCCTTAGAGGACTTAAAACCATATCCGCGTCTGAACTTTGTTCAAGGTGCATATGAGTCTGCAAATTTTGCGGAGGAGCTTTTCAGCAACGAATATTCGGATAAAAGCATTAAGGTCAGCGACAGGGCTGCAATCGTAAATTTTATGATAGGTCTTGACGGATATACTATATCAAGCGGTATATTCCCGAACTATCTTCACGGCAATTCCATTATTTCCGTTCCCCTTAAAGAAAGCGAAACAATGAGGATAGGCTATATTCTTAACAAGGACAGAGATTTGTGCGAGCTCGGACAAATATATATCAATGCACTTATGCAGTACAATAAAGTATGTGACGGAATATAGGCTGAACCTATATTAAAGCATAATATATATGTATTACCT
>CAMWRN010000290.1 GCA_947176675.1 uncultured Clostridia bacterium
CCGTGAAAATCCTCGTTATCCATTCGCATCTGGTAATAGGGAAAACCTTGAAAGCCCCATTTTTTGTCCCTGTCCAGACGTTTTTTAGTCATATTTCAGCGCCTCCTTTAAATTTTTTTTATCCTTTTTCCGCCGAAAGCGTGTATCGTCCTCGTCCCTTTTATCACACGACCGTGGTGCGGAACGCCCTTAGGTATAAGCATCTCATCCCCCGAATGTAAAATATGCTCCTCGCCGTCAAAAATTTCCGTGTATTCTCCCGATACACAGAAAACATATTCGTCAAATTCGTGAACGTTTTCCCTTGACTCTCTGTCGGCATAATAAGTCCAGAACGCTATCTGGCCGCCGTCCGCACCCTCGTAATAATAACCGTCAATATCCTGAGTGTTCTGCTGACTTTTGTCAATATGGTTCAATTTACTTTTCATAAATTCCGGAAAATCCTTCATATTAAAATCTCCTTTAAATTTAACGTTCTTGTTTTTATGCAGATTATCCGCCTAATTCAATCGTATAAATTTCCTCTACAGGAAATGTTATTTTTACAAGTCCTAACGAAACAAATTCCCCGTACATTTTTTCAAATTCATGCAAAATCAAGTCGCTTGACTTGTAAAAAATACTATCATCATCTTCTTTGGTAAGAGCAATTGTGCAATGCGGCATCCAAATATCGGGACAATACCACTCCCAGCCTTTTTTATCAAAATTATTCATATGCTCATGCAGCTCCCGATGAAACTGATACATACTGCTGTTCATTACGGGCGCCGCAAAAATCGTCTTTGTATCGTTAAACATTCCCACCGAACCAAGACATACGAACATTCTTTTATGGTTTTGTGCAAAACTTTTTAATTGCTCCGCACATTTTTTCTCGTCTACATCATTAAAGCAAGCCAATGTAATGTGCGGTCTTGTTTTCCACTCCAAAAACTTTGTGCTTAATTTTTCCTCGGCTACACGTTCAGCCAAATGTAAAAGCTTCTGCTCCGTTTCTTTGTCATAGTATAATTCTATTGCATATTGCATATAATTTCCCTCCACAAGTACCAACATATTTCAAATTAGTATTATACGCTTATCCTAATCACCAATTAAAAGTGTAGATAAAAAGCTGCGTAAAAATCATATATGCAAATTTTTCCTTGATTTTTTATACGCTTTTTAATTGGTGATGTAGGATTACTTACAGCATTTTTGCGCTTTTTGTTACATAGGTTTCAAATTTTTATTGAGCCTATCCACAATCCAAGCGAGACGCTTTTCACGTCCCGCGTCCGTTTTTGCGTCAAAATACGCGCGGGTGTAGGTTTTCCTCACAGATAAGGACATGGCTTGAAAATTTGTAAAAGCAGGCTCGTACCCTTCCAAAAGCACGGATAATTGAGCGATATGCTCCTCCGAAAGCGACATAAGGTCGGGAGCGTCCCACTGACCGTTCTTTTTGGCTTCCTCTATTTTCTTTCTGCCGAAGTCAGTCATAAGACCCCTTTCTTCAAGACTTTGTACTAATTTCTTGTTTTTGTCCGACCACTTGCTTTTTTCTCTGCGTACGGAAAAATATTTTTTATAGGACTTATCGTCAAGACTTTGCATCTGCCCGTCTATCCACCCGAAGCAGAGAGCCTCTTCAAGAGCCTCCGCCGCTTTCAGCGTTTTTGGACCTCCCGCCTTGCCGAACAAAAGCCAGACCCCCTCGCTTGTCAGACAGTTTTCGCCAAGCCATTTTCTGAAATCTTCTCTGTCGGCAAATGTCAGTATATCGTTCATTGTGTACGCTCCTTTATTTTTAGTACCTCTGCTTTTTTCCATTAAATTAAGATTTAAATGTTTTTTCGCACCATTTTTCCCATAACATGTCGTAAATTTTATTTAGTCTTTTTACGACCTCATCATTTACTTCAATAATTTTATCGCCGAATTGAGTACCCCGCTCGCCCATAAAGTCCACGCAAAAAAGCAGGGAATAAAACAAAAATGCTTTCATTTCGTCAGCGGTGCAGCCTCTTTCTTTCAGGAGATATTCCGCATAGTCCGTATCGCAGTCCATATTCAGCAGCGCAACATACGTCAATGCTATAAAGGTAAGGTCGTCCCCTGTACCTATCCAGTCAACGTCAATAATTCCCGATATTCTGCCATTATGAATAAGCAGATTTTTAGTGCTTATATCGTCAAGGTACGCAACAGGCTTGACAGCGGAAAAATATTTTTCAAAACAGACTTTTTGTTCCCGAAGCCGTGTAACCTTTTGTACGTCAAAATATCCGTTCTGTATGATAAGTTTTTCCGATCTTTCAAGCATATTGTCAACAAAATCTGCCCACGACCATTCATCATCAATATTCTCCAAAGTCAGTCGGGAAACCTTTCTCTGTATCTCAATAACGTCCTTTGCTATTTTCTTTTTCTCCTCTGCCGTTAAGCCGCGGTACACCAAGCCAATATCCTTGCCCTCAATGTAATTTAAAATAAGGAAGCTGTATTTTTGATATTGTCCGCAAAATAAAACCTTTGGGACAGGAATATCAAGCGCAGATAATTTTTCCAGCCAGCATACTGTATCGTCATATGCGCTGTTGTCTTCACTGCACCGGATAATATATTTAATATCGCCGCACTTCACAATGTAAACGTAATTTCCTATCCCAACGGCGCAGCGTTCTGTTTTCTGCGGTGTTTTATTGAAACAGGAACAAAATATATCCGAAATTATATCGTTCATTGTGTACGCTCCTTTATTTTCAGTAACTGTTCCCGTACTTTAATTTCGCTTCATTTGTGTATTTCCGAACAAACTCCGTTTTTTCCGCGGTGTATCCGTCCCTGTCATGCTCGAATTTTTCCCAAAGCGTCAGCTTCAATTTTTCGTACTCGCGGGCAATTTCGGGATATTCAATAATATAGTCACGAAAATACAATTCGTCATTATCTCCAACATACCTTAAATGCAGATGAAATACTTTTTCTGCAAACCCATTCTCCGTATACCCCTTGTTAAAAGAAAGCCTGTCCGCATTTTGGCTCATACAAATATATCCGTTTTCTGTCAGCATATTTTTAACGACTGCCAAGTCACATTCCTTTGGAACTTCAACAAGAATATCAATTATCGGCTTTGCCCATATTGTGCTTACCGCAGTACTGCCTATATGACTTATTCTAACAGCCTGCGGAACGGTTTTCTCCAAAGCTGCTTTTTCCTCGGCGTACCAACTTCCCCAGCAGTCCTTATGCTCCGTTAAAAATATTGGGAACAACTGCCAAAGCTCTTCCAAACTCATTTCAGATAATTTT
>CAMWRN010000291.1 GCA_947176675.1 uncultured Clostridia bacterium
CCCGATGAGTTTATCGAGCTGTGGGAAACGGTCTGGGACGAGCCTCCCGCATACGAGCAAACAAAGCTTGCATTGGAGCATACCGTGTTCAGCGTGTCAGTTTTTGACGGAGAAAAAATTATCGCAATGGCGCGAATGATAGGCGATATGGGGCTTTGCTACTACATAAAGGACGTTGTTGTCAGACCCGAATATCAGAAGCGTGGCATAGGCAGAATGCTCATAAACGAACTGATGAAATTTATCCGCGAAAACGGCGTCTGCGGCACAGATATTTTTGTGGAACTTTGTGCAATGCCAGATAAAATTCCATTTTATGAAAAGCTTGGTTTTTCGGCAAACGAGGCGCAGAGATTACGACTTTTCTGCCGTGCAGAGTAATTAACAGAGAGGTATTTGAGTCAAATCCTCATTGCTTTGTAAAATTCATGCGCTTCCTTTCGGGAATTTCCTGAATTTAGGCTCAAAATATTTATTCCAAGCTTTTTCCTAAGTTTTCTGCACAGGAAATAAGTGCTCTGCCTATCTACTGTTTACTATGATAAGGGGAATCAGCTAAACCCAAAAATTAGGTTAAAATACGAAGTAATTCTTGTCAGCGGACTGTTTTAGGTATAAAATAGCCGGATAATCTTTAATTTTGGAGTGAAGATATGCAAAAGATAGAGTATAAAAGATATTCGGATTTTATTAATTATGCTGCCGATAATGGCTGCGGAAAGGTTTATCCTCTTTCCGTTTCGCAGGGGTTTCAATACGGGGATATTTTTGCAGATTTAGCAGTGGACTTTAACGCGGTTTTATTCTGGCATTACTGCGGATTTGCGTATCTTGCGGGGAAACCCGACAAACATTTTCTTGAAGATGTGTACAAGCTTATGCTGAACAAAAATTCAAGACGGTTTGTTTTGATGACCGATAATGAGGATACGGAAAAGTTTTTTCGGTTGAAAGACAACGTTTGCATAGAACGCAGATATTTGTTTGAGTATACCGAGAATCAACCGCCTGAAATTCCGATTTTGCCGTCGGGCTTTAAAATAAGGGAAATTAATTTGGAGCTTTTGTCAGAAATTCACGGCGGTATCGTTCCATCGCTTTTTTGGGAAAGTTTCGAGAATTTTCTCAAAAAGGGAAAAGGGTACTGTGTTTGCGATGGAAAAAATGTTGCTGCATGGGCGTTTTCTGCGGCGGTGAGCAGCTCCGAAATAGATATCGGAGTTGAGACCGCTGAAAAATATCGCGGTCGGGGTCTTGCTGCCGCTGCGGCAAAAATGATGATAAAATATGCTTTTGATTCAGGAAAAATTCCTGTATGGGCATGTCATTGCAATAATTCCGCCTCCAAACGGCTTGCGGAAAAAATTGGTTTTGAGAAAACCTCGGAGTGTTCAATTATAAAAACCAAAAAGATTTAATGAGGAGAAAATCATGCTTAAAAGCTTTAATTTAAAGGACGAAGTAAATTCAGTCAGCGAACTGTTTCAATACAAAAGAGTTGGAGTTTTAAATAACCATATGTTAAATGTTTTGCAAGCGGAGAACCGAACTCTTGAATTTCATATTCACGAAAATTCAGATGAGATGTTCTACTGTATCGAGGGAGAATTTGACATTGAATTTGAGTACGGATTGTCACATTTGCGGGAGGGCGATTTTATAATTATTCCCAAAGGCACAAAGCACCGTCCCGTATGCAAAGAGTTGGTAAAATGTCTGCTTATTGAAACGGAGGGTACTCTCAACAAGGACAACACAGGCGGGGCGTACTTTGAATAAAATTTTTAAGGAGGAATATTATGAAAAATCTTGATTTTATTACGGACATTAAGTCCTATAGAGTAATTGAAAAAATCGCGGAGGGTCATTCGGGGGATGAAAAATACAAGCTTGAAAAGAACGGTAATTTCTATCTTCTGCGTGTAGGTGACAAAATGAATTTGCCAGAAAAGAAAAAGGAGTATGAGCGCCTTAAAGTATATGCCGATAAGGATATAAATACCCATAGACCTATTGTATTCGGCACGGCGAGGGACAAGTTTTATTCGATAGTGTCATGGGTAAACGGCCAGCCAATCATGGATATTATCAAAAAAGATGTTTCCCAAAATTATTATCAGCTTGGAAAGAAAGTCGGCATCGAGCTTAAAAAGCTTCATTTATGTGGACAAATCAGTCCCGAAGATTGGCAGAATATTATTGAAAAAAGGGTAGATTTGTTTTTTAAGAATTATCATAATTTGAGTACCGAATTTGCGTGCAGCAAGTGTGCCGAGCAGTACATTTCGGAAAATTTCGGTTTGATGAAAAACAGACCACAGGTTCTCTTGCATGGCGATTTCCATTGGGGAAACTGCGTTGTTGACAAAATAGGAAATGTGGGCATAATTGATTTTTCAGGAAACAATATCGGCGACCCGTGGTATGATTTTGGCGGAATTTTATGGGCACTGGAGTACAGCGAAAGCTTTGCAAACGGACAGATAGACGGATATTTCGGAACGCCTCCTGATGAATTCTGGAAAGTGTTTAAATTCTATACTGCGCTGTATGCTTTTGAACATCTGACCTACAGCAGCGGTACTTCGGAGGATATTAAAAATCACATTTTAAATGCGGAAAGAATGATAAACATTTTCGGAGAAAATTTTGAATTGGAGATGCCAATTTTCAGAAAATAGAATTATTTTATAAAGTTGAGAGGAGAAAAAATTATGCTTGCAAAAAGAATTATACCATGCCTTGATGTTCGTGACGGAAAGGTCGTGAAGGGCGTGAATTTTGAGGGAATAAAGGAAGTGGGCGATCCTGTTGAGTGCGCCTATGAGTACAATTTGCAGGGCGCGGACGAAATCGTTTTTTACGACATAATCGCCTCCCACGAGGGCAGGGGAGTTATGCTGGACGTTGTCCGTGAAACCGCGAAAAAGGTGTTCGTCCCCCTTACCGTGGGCGGAGGAATAAAGAACGTTGATGATATTCGGGACACGCTTCGTGCGGGTGCGGACAAGGTTTCCGTCAACTCCCAGGCGGTGCAGAATCCGCAGCTTATCAAGGACGGTGCGGACATTTTCGGCAGCCAATGCATATGTGTTGGTATCGATACTAAAAAGGTCTCCGACGGAAAGTGGACGGTTTTCATAAACGGCGGCAGAATTGACATGAAGCTTGATCTTATCGACTGGGTGAAAAAAATCGAACAGCTTGGTGCAGGTGAGATTTGTTTGAATTCCATGGATAACGACGGCGTTCGTGAGGTCTTTGACATTTCCATGCTGAAAGCTGTCTGCGGCGCAGTGA
>CAMWRN010000292.1 GCA_947176675.1 uncultured Clostridia bacterium
GAGGTGGCACTGATTGTATCCCAAAAAGGACTTGCCGTGGGACTTATGGACCCAATATATTTCACATCGGTCATACTTCTGATAATATGTTCTTCCATTATAACACCTGTTGTAATGAAGCTTCTCTACCGCAATGAATCCAACGATACTCACCCATCCGATACACCCGCAGATTACGCCGTGTAAAAACTTTTGAAAAATATATTTAAAGTATATGCACAAACCTATTGACAAGCACAAAATAATATGATATAATTAAATTTAATTATATTTTTTTAAATTGTGTTATTTTTTGCCGTTTTTGCTGTTGAAACACAATATATTCCGTCTCTGCTCAAAGCGGCATTATAGAAAATAACAAAACATACAAATACAACAATGGTAAATTGTGCATGTATACAAATTGAAAAAATCTTGCCAAAAACTGTTGACGGCAGGCAATAAATAGGTTATAATAATAACGATGTTAGAAATCGTCTAATACATTTAATTAGTTTAACATCCGTTTTGTTGTCTCCTTTCTTTTGTTCTACACATATTTTCTTTATCTTATCTCATTTTTAATGCAGGACACGGTGTCCTGCATATTTTTTTGCCCTTTTGTAATTATCCCCTCAGTGAAATTACGATTCGGTTACATATTATTTAACGTTCGGTACATTTGTTGACTTTGCCGCCGGCAGACTTTATACTTTATTGTAGCATAACTTTCAAACAAAGGCAGCGGAGGTAAGATCATGAAAAAAAGTATTATCTTGACAGCGGCATTGTCCGCTATGATTTTGACGGGGTGCACCAATGGAACAGAGCTTGTGGACGATTTCCAAAGCCCGGAAACCCTGCGGAACGAAACCGAGTCCGACGAGACCGACTACATTTTAGGCGGTGAAACGAAAACGACCGAGACTAACGAAACTGACAAAGCTGACGAAAATGCCGATGAACCTATCGCGGAGGTTTCATGGGAAATTTTTGATTACGGCGCTATAGGCTCCGCCGAGTACGGTGAGGGTCAAGCATACGGAAACGCTTTTATAAAAGACAATATTTTCTGTACCGATTACACTATAATACCCGACAAGGGCAGCGAACAGTCTCAGGTATTTCAGCTTCGCTTCTACGATATTGCCGAAAACAAGCTGCTTGCGGTCATGGACATACCTGATGGCTGGGGACCCTATGAAATGATCCCCGACGCGGGCGGAGACATGCTTTGCAAATATATCATCTTCTATTCGGTTTTTAACGAGGACAGCGGCATTTATAATACCGACTACAACACCGTAACCGTTCGGAACGATTTCAGCTATGATATCACCGACGGTTACACTGTTCAGGACGGTTCATTCGAGTGCTGCGGACATAATATTACGGAGCGCGATCCCGATATTATAGATGCCGACAGCGGCGAGATACTTATTGCGGGCAAAGCGGCGGATGAAGGCGACGAGTTCAGCGGTACGCGGCAGATGTATTATTTCCCCGCCGGCGAAAACCGTTTTATTTACAGAACGCTGGCTAATGAAAGTCTGCCGAGCTTCGGTATATACGACTTTTCATCGGGTACTGCCACGGACGTTCCCGATTCCAAGGACCTTATCCCTCTCGGCGTTCACGGCGGAAAAGTTTATTCGGTAAAGACCGCATGGGACGGCTTCGGCACAGAGCTTTACGCCACCGATATCAAGACCCTCGAAACAGAATTTTTTATGGACTGTCCGCTCACCGTTAAAATGAACGACTACGTTGAATACGCCATGCCCGAAAACGGGGAATATATAGCATTGATGTAGCTGCCCGCAGACGAGAGAGCTTCCGCGCTTTTGTACGGAATAAACCCCGATACGAAAAAATATACCGCCGCCGATGTTCCCGACGAGTTCAAATATTACAGCTTAAATCGTTCAGGAGGAAACCGTGTGACGATCTCCAATAATCATGACAGGATACTTATTGCAGAGATAAGCGTTTAATGGAAATTTTGAAATATAAAGGAATTTGATTTTCCCTCCGATTGACAAACCGCCGTTTTGGGGGTATAATAAAAACAATATTATCAAAACTCGGAGGAATCAAAATGTCAAACAAAACCTTTTACATCACTACACCTATTTACTATCCGTCGGGTAATCCCCATATCGGGCATTGCTATACAACAGTCGCCTGCGACTCTATTGCCCGCTACAAGCGTATGCAGGGCTATGACGTTATGTTCCTCACGGGCACGGACGAGCACGGTCAGAAGATCGAAGAAAAGGCTGCCGAGCAGGGCGTTACCCCAAAGCAGTACGTTGACGATATTGTTAAAATATTCAAGAATCTCTGGTCGTATATGAACATCAGCTATGACCGCTATATACGCACCACCGACGATTACCATGTTGAGGCGGTGCAGAAAATTTTTAAAGCTCTGTACGACAAAGGTTACATCTACAAGGGTGAATACAAGGGAAAATACTGCACACCCTGCGAAAGCTTCTGGACTGAATCCCAGCTTGACGAGAACGGCTGCTGTCCCGAATGTCACCGCGAAGTAAAGGAATCCCGCGAGGAAGCCTACTTCCTTAAGATGTCCCCCTTTGCGGAACGTATCGAAAAGCTGCTTTTGGAGACTGATTATCTCCGTCCCAAGACAAGAGCGCAGGAACTTGTAAACAACTTTATCAAACCCGGTCTCGAAGACCTTTGCGTATCGCGAACCACTTTTAAATGGGGCGTACCCGTTACCTTTGATGAAAAGCATGTTGTTTACGTTTGGATAGACGCTCTTTCCAACTATATCACCGCTATGGGTTACGAAAATTCCGCCTACAGCGATTATGAAAAATTCTGGCCCGCAGACGTTCACATGGTTGCAAAGGATATCATGCGCTTCCACGCCATAATATGGCCCGCAATGCTTATGGCTCTCGATCTGCCCCTGCCCAAGCACCTTGCTGTACACGGCTGGATAACCTTTAACGGTCAGAAGATGAGCAAGTCCATGGGCAACGTTGTAGACCCGTTCGTTTTGGGCGAACGTTACGGCGCTGACTCTATCCGCTACCACATTCTCCGTGAAATGGCTCTGGGTTCGGACAGCTCTTTCTCCAACAAGATTATGATAGACCGTATCAATTCCGACCTTGCCAACGATTTGGGAAATCTTGTTTCCCGCACTGTTGCAATGGTGATAAAATATTTTGACGGCACTCTCCCCGCAGAACGTGAAGCGGACGATCTTGACAATGAGCTTCTCAGCATGGCAAAAGCTCTTCGCGACAATGTTGACGAATATGTGGATGAGACCCAGCTC
>CAMWRN010000293.1 GCA_947176675.1 uncultured Clostridia bacterium
TACCAGTACTGTTTACACCCGCAAGAGCAAACTTAGGCTCGCGCTTTGTGGGGAAAACCACGGGCAAGATCGAAAATTTATAGCACCTGACCAATACGTCCTCATTTTGGATATAAATGGCACTCCCGGCGGGTACCGTAAGACCCTTTTCACCTATTGCAGCCGCTGTTTCGGGGACGCTGTCCGCCGCTTTATCAAGCAAAAGCACGTCAAGGGAAATATCCAGCTTTTTGGCAAGGTCGATAAGCTTCTCCGTTTCGGGATAGCCCAAACCCTGCTCCCACTTTGACACCGCCTGTCTGGACACTCCCATTATTTCCGCAAGCTGCTCCTGTGAAAGATATTTTTCTTTCCTCAGTATCTTTAGATTTTCCGCAAAACTCATAATAATATTCCTTTCATAAATGTATTCCGAACTTTCGGTACAATTTAAGAATACATTAAAATACTGCGGTCATCAACCAACCTTGATTTGCTTTTTGTCAACTTTAAGTTGCAGCTCCATAAAAACGGGCATCTTCGGGAATTTCCCGTGATACCCGAAAAAATATTTGCTGCGCTATAATTGATAACTAAAACTTTAAATACCAAAAAACAGCAAATTCCTCATTATTAAAATTCTTATAAAGCATAGTATTTACCGAACCGATAACAAAACCGCATTTTGCATAGAAACGACACGCCAATAAATTATTATCCTGTGTCTCCAGCGCTAAGCCTTTTAGATTGGAATCCTTTGCCCATTCAATTGCCGTTTGTATCAGACTTGTACCGATTCCTTGTCCTCTGATTGACCCTGCAACGCAAATATCTTCAATAAAAGCATATTTATTCCAATCTCTTTTCAGCACAATTTGTCCGACGCACTCCATATTTGAATATGCGAAAAAAACTGCTTTGTTGGGATTATCTATATACACATCACAATCAAAAGAGTCATTCGAATACTCTTTTATATGTGTTTTTTCATATAGTTCTTCCGTATATGTCCATTTTCCGTCAGTAAACGTCGGCTTAATTTTTCCGATAATTTCAAACGGCTGATTTGCTTTGTTTATATCTGTGAAATTTTGGCGGTTTATTTTTATAATTTTCATAGCACCGAATTACCCCTATTTACGCCGTGTTTTTCGCAGCATTTGAAAATCTCACAGCCCTTTTCCCACATTGAAACGCAAATTCCACCGTTAACCAAACAACCTTCGCATTCTCCGACCATAAAATGTTTGCAGCCGGAGCAATCCCCTCCGCATGGTGTTATTTTGGAAAAGTCGGTACCCATTTACACACTCTCCATTATATCAAAAAATTCTCAAAACATCGAAAATACTGTCAACAATAAAACTCGGCTTAAAGCGTGCTAAATTGGCATTCCCCATACCGAACCAGCCTTGCCGTACCCATACCGTGGACATTCCCATTTCGGCGGCGGGGACAATATCGTTATCAAGCCTGTCCCCAACCATGCAAGCCTCCCGAACAGAACAATCAGCCTGCGAAAGCGCAAGCTCAAAAATGCGCTTATCGGGCTTTGCAAAGCCTGCCTCTGCGGAAGAGACTATAACATCAAAATAATCTCTTATTCCATATTGTACCAGACGTTCATCTGTACCCGCGCTTTGGTTTGCAATTATTCCTAACTTGTATCTGCCATGCAGTGATTGCAGGACCTCCTGCGATTGTAGGTACAGTTTTTCCAACTGCTTAGGCCATTTGACATTTTCAAGCCCAAACTTTTTTACAGTATCCTTATAGGGCAGCATATTGACAGACGCAAAATACTCCATTTGTCTGTAAAATTCTTCCTTGGAGGGTGCGCCTGTCTGCTTTAAGGTTTCCTCAACTCTGTATTCGATACATTCTTCCTCGTTTATCAATGTGGAGCCTAAATCAAAAAATATCCATTTAATATTTTTCAAAAAACTACTCCCCCTCTGTAAAATGTTACCAAACAAACGGTATCAACCTGTAACGTACTTTCTTTTTATATTCCGTATAACCCTGTAATTCAGCTTCAAGAACCTGTTCTTCATTGCGAATTCTTTTGACAATAATTGCAGGGTACATCAAAAACACCGCAAAAGAAATGACCGAACCAAGCACCAACGGCATAGACAGAAACAGTATGACAGTTACGCTGTACATAGGGTGACGTACAATTCCGTACAGTCCCGTGTCAATGATTTTCTGGTTTTCCTGCACCTCCACGGTGCGGGACAGATAGGTGTTTTCGCGCAGTACCTCCGCATAAAGCAGATATGACAGCAAAAACACAGCCGCAGATGCCCACGTCACCCAATCGGGCATAATAAGCCAACGGAAACGGAAGTTAAGTCCCGCAATCACAAAACCAATAACAAACATCAAGCCGCTGAGCTTTATCACAAGCTGCTGCTCCACTTGCTGCTCTTTGGTATTGAGGCGCTTTTTCAGAAGCTCGGGATTTTTAAACATCATAACAATGCCCGCAAAAAACATGGGAATAAACAGTATACCAATTAACAGCCACGCGTTCAGCCATTGGAACGTCCACGCCGATAAAAACAGCAGGACGCCAATGGCAATTACGCCGATCAAAAACTTTGCGACTGCCTGAATAAATAACTTTTTTGTCATATAGTTACTTTTTCAGTGTAAGAGCATACTTGACCTTTTCAGCAATGTTTTCTGCGGAAAGTCCGAATTCCTTAAGCAAATCAACCGCAGGTCCCGAATGTCCGAAAACATCGTTTACGCCAACCTTTACAACAGGCACGGGACAGCACTCCGTAACCGCCTCGGCAACCGCCGAACCAAGTCCGCCTATAACGCTGTGCTCCTCTGCCGTAACGATAACACCTGTCTCGTTGGCAGCCTTGCATATAATTTCCTTGTCAAGGGGCTTGATAGTGTGGATATTGATAACTCTTGCGGAAATTCCCTCTTTTTCAAGAGTTTCAGCCGCTATTATCGCCTCGTTTACCATAAGACCAGTTGCAACTATAGTCACGTCTTTGCCGTCTTTAAGCTGAACACCCTTACCTATCTCAAATTTATAGGTGTCCTTATCGTTGAAAACAGGCACAGCAAGTCGTCCGAAACGGAGATATACGGGACCGTCAATGTTGATTGCAGCCTCAACTGCCGCCTTTGCCTCTACATCATCAGCAGGATTAATAATAGTCATGCCCGGAATAGTCCTCATGAGAGCTATATCCTCGTTGCACTGGTGAGTTGCGCCGTCCTCGCCCACGGAAATCCCTGCATGAGTTGCGCCTATATTAACATTGATGTGAGGATAACCAATAGAAT
>CAMWRN010000294.1 GCA_947176675.1 uncultured Clostridia bacterium
GATTCACTCTCCTTTGTTTTTCTGTGATTATATAATATCACATATTTTTCAATTTGTGTCAAAACTTAAGTGAACGGTCGTTTTATAGCAATGAATGGTATGTCACTCATTTTTCTTGTATTCCATAAGCTCTTTGGGAACTTCAGGCTCATGAAAGAAAAAACTGCAGAATGGATTAATTGCCATAATATTAAATATAAATGCAAATGCGGCAAATGAACTTCCATACTTAATGATAAAATTTTTAACTTTTTTCATGGTATTAACCACCTTTCTTTTACTGTACCTATATATTAACATATTATTTGGATTTTGTGTCAAAATTTGTGTGAACGGTCGTTTTAGAGCAATGAACGGCACTTTTTTGACATTTTTTTGTATTTTATGTATCCCGCTGTCATTGAAATAACCGAAGCAGTAACGCTTTCAAAAACTACAAAAGCATAGGGGATTTTGCAGTACAGCATAACCAAAGCCGCTGTTATATAAAGTGCGGTTATAAAAATTGAAATGCGGCGGTTTTTATTTTTTACCTTTTCGCTCAACGGTTTATTGGGACTTACAACAGGCGACAATATAAGAACCGCTATAAGGTCGGCAAGGCATATTGCATATATCCAATATGCAGAAATGCCGCACAAATATTTATAAGACAGTATAACTGTCAAATACACCGAAATTGACAGAATAAAACAGCTTTCGGCTTTTTCGCAGTGGTAGCCTCCCGCAAAGCTTCTAAGCGGGATAAAAACAAGCATAAATATCAATGTTTCAATAAATCTGTGCAGCAAAGCCCCGATAATTAATGTTGCCAGCAAATTTGCGGACATTTCAATTATTGTGCCGAAGCAGTATAAGTATAGATTTCTTTCATCACTTTTTATTACCTTGCCATCGATCAGCGTGTCGGTAATAAACCCGCTTATCTTATCAAACAAAAATGCCACCCCCGGATATTTTATTATCTAAGGATAGCATATTTTAAAGTATTTGTGTCAAAATTTGTGCGAACGGTTATTTAAGAGCAATGAACGGTCTTTAAATAGGAAAAATCAAAGTTGCTTCACAGGAGGATTCCTTGAGTTCTATTGTAAAAACTCCGCCGTATTTTTCCGAGATCATTTTGACATTGCTTATTCCGTAACCGTGCAAAAGAACATTTTTCTTATCGGTTTTAAAATCCGAATTTGTCATTCTTTCCGAGGAATTTTCAATATGGATAATAAGCGAATTATCCGCTGTTATTATTGAGACAGATATATATCTGTCATCGGGATTTACTACCTTGCGCGCCGCCTCAACGGCGTTGTCAAGAAGATTTCCCAAAGCAACGCAAAAATCGTATCGTTCAACGTTAATTCGTTCCTTTTCAATTTTAATGTCGCTTTTGAATGTAATATTATTTGATTCCGCAATATTTAAAGAATTGCTGACAAGCGCGTCCACAGGCAGAAAGCCCGTATTTATACGTTTGTAGGACTTATCAAGGCGCTCGATAGCTGTACCGATATAATTTTTTGCCTCTTCATATTCGCCATGCCCTATACATTCATTAAGATAAACAAGATGTTTGTTTGTATCATGGATCACGCTGCCTATGTTTTTAAAGGACTGGGAAGCCTGTTCATATTTTTGCTCCTGAAAAATAAACTGCTGCTCCATGCGGTTTTGCTTTTCTCTTATTTCATTAGCTTCAATTATGTTTTCAAGCAAAAAATATACAATGATATTTATTGCCATAAGTCCTGCCGCCGCCAAACAAACACCCAATGTTGCATTAGGTTCTCCGGTATCAAATTCAAAGGAAATCATTATGACCGTCGCAATGTTTATAATAGGAGTAATTATAAAACAAAGATAATCTTTAAATCTTACAATTTGAGTATTTTTTTTGACAATAAGCGTTACGGCAACAGTTATAATAAAAATAATAATTTTTGACAGCATAAGACTGTAAAACTGCAAATCATTATATGATGTGTTTTTCATAGTGGATGTAACTATGCCATAACTTATTAATTCCGCAATCATACCAATTACTAAATATGACAAAGCCGTAAAAATTCTGATTATCCACTTTGAATTATACAGTAGAGCTAAAACAAAATAAATTATAAGTGATTTAGTCGTGTAAAATAGTCCTGCTAATCCAAACTGACTTAATGCCATACCAACAGTAAATAATAAAACAAAAGCAGCATAAAATACAACTTTATTTACTCTTATATTCTTGTTGCCTAAGCAAGCTTTATAGAACATTATTGTAGTAAACATGTCAAAAACTGTTCCCAATACCGCTAATATTGTCTGAATTATTTCACTCATTATCGCTTATACCTCATTACCATATATTTTGAAAACGCGTCTTTTATTTCCGAAAGTCTGCGTCTGCTGACAGGAACAGATTTGCCGTTTGAAAATTCAAGAGAATCCGCGTTGAATTTTTTGATGTACCGCATATTTGCAAGGCAGGAACGGTGTATGCTTATAAAATACTTATCAGCAAGCTCCTTTTCGTACTCGGCAATTTTCCCTTTTATAACAATTTCTTCGCTTTGGGTCGTAACGACAAGATTGGAATTTTTGTTTGCCTCTATGCAAATAATATCGTCAAGATATAAAATAGTCTCTCCGCTTTTTTGAGACAGAACGGTTATATTTGTTTCAAGACCGCTTATGTATTGCAGCATTTTTTCAAGCTTTTCCTCAAACAATTCATATGATACAGGCTTTGTAAGATACTGGGTCGCCTGAACATCAAAGCTGTCCTGCATATATTCCGGATAGCTTGTAATAAAGGAAATAAGGACGTTTCTATCGGGTATACGGCGTATTTCCTCCGCTGTTTCAATACCGTTCCGACCCGGCATTTCCATGTCGAGAAAAAGTATATCAAACGGAGATTTTTCATTGTAATATTTTTTTAGGAGTTCATTGCCGCTTGTGTAACGCTCAATTTTAAATTCAATATCTGTCTTTATCGAAAATCTTGTAAGATAGTCCGAAATGTTTTTTATCTGACTTACTTCGTCATCGCATATTGCTATTCTGTATAACATTGTTTCACCCTTTCGTTTAATATATAATTATTTTAACACATATAAAAATGTTTGGCAATACCATTCATTGCTCTAAAATGACCGTTCACTTGTTGAAAGCATAATTTCACTCCCTAATAACCCTTTGAAATTCCTCCAGCGAAATCGTTTCATCCAGCGCCTTTTGGCGAAGTTCCAGAGCAAAATCCGCCCACTTCTGAAATTCGGACTGTGACATTTTCTTTTTCAGAT
>CAMWRN010000295.1 GCA_947176675.1 uncultured Clostridia bacterium
GTAGAATTATGTGTTATAATAAAATTGGAATATTATACATAATCGTAAACGGAGGGTACTGCTATGACCGACAAAGAACAGAAAAATGCTGCGAAAAAGTTTGCTGAATATTGGAAGGATAAGGGCTACGAAAAGGGCGAGAGCCAACCGTTCTGGCTTTCTCTGCTTCGTGACATTTACGGCGTTTCCGAACCCGAAAAGTTTATTTCTTTCGAGGAACAAGTCCACCTTGACCATACCAGTTTTATTGACGGTCATATTTCTGTTACCAACGTTCTTATTGAGCAGAAAAGCAAGGGCAAAAATCTCCGAAGCGGGATAAAGCAGTCCGACGGAAGTATGCTTACGCCGTTTCAGCAGGCGAAACGGTACTCCTCCGAGCTGCCATATTCCCAAAGACCCCGCTGGATTGTTACCTGCAATTTCGAAGAATTCCTCGTGTACGATATGGAAAAGCCCAACTGCGAACCCGAGCAGATTTTCCTAAAGGACTTGCCCAAAGAATACTACCGATTGAATTTTTTGACGGACACAGGCGACGAGAATATCAAAAAAGAAATGGAGGTTTCCCTGCAAGCGGGCGAGCTTGTGGGCAAGCTTTATAATGCTATTTTGAAGCAGTACAAAAATCCCGACAATCCCGAATCGCTGAAAAGTCTTAATATGCTCTGTGTACGGCTGGTGTTCTGTTTGTATGCCGAGGACGCGGGCATTTTCGGACGGCACAATATGTTCCACGACTATCTGAAAGAATTTGATATTAAGGACGTGCGCCGCGCCTTGATTGATTTATTCAAAATTCTTGATACCAAAGCCGAAAACCGCGACCCATATCTGGAGGGAACGATTTCCGAATTCCCCTATGTAAACGGCGGTTTATTTGCGGACGAAAATATTGAGATACCGAATTTTGACGAGGAAATTGTTGCTCTGCTCTTGAATAATGCGAGTATGGATTTTGACTGGAGCGCGATTTCACCGACCATTTTCGGCGCGGTTTTTGAGAGTACCTTAAACCCCGAAACACGCCGCAGCGGAGGTATGCACTACACCTCTATCGAAAATATTCACAAGGTAATCGACCCGCTTTTTCTTGACGATTTGAAAAAGGAGCTTGAGGAAATCAAAGCATACAAGCAGACGAAAACACGCAATACCAAGCTTTTGGAGTTTCAGGACAAGTTGTCCTCGCTGAAATTTCTTGACCCCGCCTGCGGCAGCGGAAATTTCCTTACGGAAACGTACATATCCCTGCGGCGTCTTGAAAACGAAGCCATTAAAATGCAACAAAAGGACGGTCAGATAGAGTTTGACTTGGGCGAAATAATCAAGGTTTCCATAGGGCAGTTTTACGGCATTGAGATAAATGATTTTGCGGTATCGGTTGCGAAAACAGCTTTGTGGATAGCGGAGTCCCAGATGATGCACGAAACGGAGGAAATCGTGCATATGAGTCTTGATTTCCTCCCACTGAAATCCTATGCGAACATTGTTGAGGGGAACGCTTTGCGTATCCCTTGGGAGAGTGTTGTGCCTAAAAATGAAGTTGATTTTATTATGGGTAATCCACCGTTTTCTGCTGGTAGAAGAATGGGTGAAAATCAAAGAAAAGATATGATAGATATAGCTAAAGAGTTTGAAAAGAATGGAGACCTTGACTATGTATGTTTATGGTATATTGTTGCAGCGAAATATATGGCAAACACATCAATAAAAGCAGGATTTGTTTCCACAAGTTCCATAACGCAAGGAGAACAGGTTATTTTACTATGGAAGCCGCTTTTTGAAAAGTATAACCTAAACATTATTTATGCTATTCGTTCTTTTAATTGGGAAAGCGAAGCTAAAATTAAAGCTAGTGTTCATTGCGTCATAATTGAATTTATAATAGGAAATACAAACGAAGATAAATATATAAATAACAATGGAATACTTATTAAGGCAAATCATATAAACGGTTATCTAATGAATTCAGAAGATGTTTGGATTTCGGGACAAAAGACATCTATCTCAGGTGCTCCCAAAATCAATAACGGTAGCAAACCTCTTGACAATGCAATATGTGCATTTACCCCTGAGGAAAAAGCAGAATTTATTAAATACGAACCTAATTCAGCACCATATTTTTATAGATATATGGGAGGAAAGGAATTTATCAACAGCATAGAAAGATACTTTTTGCTTATTAACAGAATACCACCTAATTTACTTTCAAAAATGCCGAGAGTTTTGCAAAAACTTCGGGATATAAAGGAATATAGATTAAATTCAGCCAGTGAACCAACAAGAAAACTTGCAGAAACACCATCGACATTCCATTTTGAAAATATTCCAGATAATAATTTTTTAGTTATTCCTCAAACATCATCTGGACGTAGAAAATTTATTCCAATTGGATTTTTAACACCTGATGTTCTTGTAAACAATAAATTACAAGTAATGCGTGATGGTGGATTATACGAATTTGGAGTATTATCATCAACAGTACATAATGCGTGGCTCAGAACTGTAGCAGGAAGATTAAGAGATGATTTCACTTATTCTGTTAGCATTGTTTATAATACTTTCCCATGGTGCGACCCTACACCCGAACAGAAAGCCAAAATAGAACAGACCGCACAGGCTATACTTGACGCGCGTGCGCTTTATCCCGAATGTTCCCTTGCCGATCTGTATGACGAGCTTACTATGCCAAAGGAGCTTAGAAAGGCGCACCAGAACAACGACAGGGCGGTTATGCAGGCTTATGGGTTTGATGTTAAGACTATGACGGAGAGTGAGTGTGTGGGGGAGTTGATGAAGATGTATCAGAGGTTGACTAAGAAAGGCTTATAGGAGGTATGAAATGAACAAAAACAATCCCAACCCAATTTCTGAATATTACATTGCATACTTTGATATTCTTGGATATAAAGATTTTTTTAGAAAAACACCTGGAAATGAACAACAGTTTCTTAATGCGATACACGATGCAATATCAAAAGTTAAAAATACAGTCAACTTATTCAATGACTCAGAATTGGTTGAATATGTTGCTGAATCTCACATAAAAATAAAGATTTTTTCAGATAATTTCTTGTTATGCACAGATGTTGGAACGAATATTCAGAAAGAAAAAATCAGATTAATTGCATTTATGATTATTGTGTCTGAAATACAGCGTAACTTTATATTACGATATGGACTATTTGTAAGAGGAGGAATTACAAAAGGCAAATTATCATTTAATAATGATTATGTCTTTGGTGAAGGACTAATAGAAGC
>CAMWRN010000296.1 GCA_947176675.1 uncultured Clostridia bacterium
TCCTTATAGAAATTGTAGCCGCCTGCCGTGTTTGAGATAAGACCGAAAAAGTCCTGCGTACCAAGGTAGTTGATCCATGGATATGGGGTTTGCGGTGAAGTGATGACATACTCCTTATTTGCGTCGTCATAGAAACCGAATTTCATCTGAAAAACCATCCTTTCTGCTTGTGACGGTATTGACGGCTGAAAAAGTCCTGCCGCAAACCGAACTATTAGATTTATTATATCACGTTAAACGTTTAATATCAAGAGCGCAAATAAATTTTCGGAAAATATTCATGACGAAAATTCCCCGAAAATTCTGTGTATATTAACCAAATTATCCCTTTACTGTTTAACGAGCTTTGTCAAATTAGTATACTCCGGACGCACAGCCTTGTATATCTCCACTCCACGCTCCATGCCGAAAAATTTCAGTATGCCGCGATAGAACTGCTGCTTTCCCTCTGAGCTTTTCAGTAGATCAAAAACGTTTTTTATTTCTGTATCATCAATAACTTCTGCCTTTGACAGGGCAGTTTTCAGGTTTGCAGGTATCACTCCACTCTGGACAGTCTTTGAGCTTTCCTGCTGCTTTTGGACAGATTTTTGCTTTTCCGGATGCAGCTTTTCAGCAGCTTTCTGAGACTGCTTTTCCGACTTATCCTTTTGCTTAGCAGATTGCTTCTTAGGCTCTTTTTTCACAGTCTCAGACTTTTCATCGGATTTTTTATTCTTTTCCGCAATCTCCGCGGACTGCTTTGTCGTATTTTTAGGTCTGCCGCGCTTTTTTGGAGCGGGCTTTTCAGCGGTCTGCTCCGATTCTGCCGCTTCGACATCTTCGGAGACCACCTCCGCAGGCTTTTCGACAGCAGATTTTTCTGCAAGAACAGCCTTATCCTCTGGAGTTTCCTGAAGCACAGGAGCTGAAGCATTCTGCTGGATACGAGTCGCAAAAGGTTTTTCGGCGACAAGCAGCGAACGGTTTATGGACGGTGCTCCGAATATTGAAATATCCGCTGCAACGCCGTTTCGCTCCCAGAATGTCTTGACATATTCAAATCCGCGATCGTTGCTTATAATGCAAAATTTTTTCTCTTTCCCCTGACATATAAGGTACCCTAGAAAGCTTGCAAGCTGAAAATCCAGCGCATTTTTTCCTCCGCTTGCAACGTTGTAGTACACCACCTCAGCGGGACTGGACAGCAGGTTAAGGTGTGCCGCAAAAGACATATTCGATGCGTTCACGGTGTAAAAAATATACACCTTATCGTCCTTAGTAAGCTTTTGTATACCAGAAATTCCCGCAGAAGAAACATTTTCAAAATCAACAAGATAAACTGCCATTTCACCATTCCTTTCATTACAGTAAATTAATGATCATCGGTCTGTAATATTTTCAAGACCGCCGTGCGTTTGGATTGCAGCGGCAAGATAAAGAGAGCCGGCAATTACCACCATTCCGTCTGTTCCCGCAAGCGTAACCGCTCTGGACACAGCGTCACGAAAATTCGATACCTCACCCTCAGAAAACATTTCCGCCAGCTTCGGAGCGAAAACCGTATTCTTTGCAAATCCGTCAAGGCATACTGCTCTGTCTATGTAGCGGCTTATGTACCCCACTGACGTCTGCCAGTCCTTATCAGCCATCATGCCGCATATCATTATTTTCGGAGATTTCGGAACAGTTCTAATAAAGTCAGCCAGAGCCTTCATTCCATCAGGATTATGCGCTCCGTCTATCATAACGAAAGGCTTGTCCGATCGTATTATTTGACATCTGCTTGGCACTTCTGCCGCTTCGATTCCATTGTAAACATGCAGATAAAAAATTTTTACAAAGCCGCGTTTTTTCAATGCGCGGAGCGTTTCCACAGCAGTAAGCGCGTTGTCGATCTGATGTCTGCCCACCATTAAGGTTTTGTAGGGCAATCCCCTGTAGATAAAGCTGTTTCCCGTATAATCACATTTTTGAATCTTCAGCCTGTTTGTATCAGGTGTGATAAGCTTTGACTCAAATTGTGCAGCAGTTCTGTACACAACAGCATAAACCTCACGGCTTTGCGAAGGCGCGATCACCACGGGACAGTTATGCTTAATGATACCCGCCTTATGCATTGCTATTTTCTCGGTCGTATCACCCAAAATTGATGTATGATCAAGTGAAATCGAGGTTATCACCGAAACGCGGGGCTTTTCAATAATATTCGTACAGTCAAGCATACCTCCTAAGCCTGTTTCAAGCACAACAATGCTGCACTTTTTAGCTTTGTAGTAGATAAAAGCAATCGCCGTAGTTATTTCAAACTGAGAGCAGTCAGTACTCAGTTTGTCTATTATCGGACGTATCTGCGTTACAATCTCTGCAATCTCTTCATCTGAAATATTAACACCGTCAATACGTATTCTATCATTGTACACTCTAATATACGGTGATGTAAATTCTCCCGTTCTATATCCCGCTTTTGTAAGAGCTGCCGCAATCATACGAACTGTAGAGCCTTTACCGTTCGTACCGGCTACATGGACAAAATTCATTTCCTTTTGAGGATTTCCCAAAGCATCCATAATTCTTTCAAATCTGGCAAGGCTTCTGACAGACTTTCCGAGTTTGGAAAAGCTTTCGATATATTTCATTGCTTCGCAGTAATTCAAAAACATCACCTTTGTTGAAACATAAATACCACAAAAGCAGATCGCATCTATCACGTTCGAATAAACGGCGGGCAACGCGGCTTCCAGTGCGGCTTACGGAATTAGTATTATATACAAAATATTATATCACACTTTAACATAAACTGCAACATATTTTTTATAAAAATCAAATTTGTGGTGAGTAGTACAATAGAAACTAGGCAAAAAATAGTAGTAAGAAAAACGAAAACCTAAAAGAAGACTGACGGCATGTCAAGTTTATATACCCAAAACCGCCAAAACAGATTATAAACAAAAACAGTGTCACTCCCCATTAAGGGAATAACACTGTTCGCACAAATTTGTGCTGGCGCAGAAGGAGGGATTTGAACCCTCGCGCCGGTTACCCGACCTACGCCCTTAGCAGGGGCGCCTCGTCACCACTTGAGTACTTCTGCATATGGTAACAACTAAAATATTAAACTAAATAAATCAATTTGGCGGAGAGGGTGGGATTCGAACCCACGGTCCCTTTCGGGATCACTGGTTTTCAAGACCAGCTCCTTAAACCGCTCGGACACCTCTCCGAATGTCTCAAGCACCGAACCGAAAACTTCCGCAAGCCTTTGACTTATATAGTTTACCAC
>CAMWRN010000297.1 GCA_947176675.1 uncultured Clostridia bacterium
GTTGGGAACAGGCGCTCCCGATATTATAAAGGAATTTGAAATAGAGGTGGAAGACCTTCCCTCAGCGGAAGACGCTTTTCACGTTTCAGAAAAATCCTCAGAAAATTCTTTTGATGAAGCCGATATCGACTTTGTTTACGGTGAGGACGAAAATTACGACTATACGGGAAGTCTGGAGGATATTTCCGCGGAAAGCATTGCTCTCGACAGTATCGATGTAAAGATCGAAGATATGCGCACCGATAAAAGCTCCATAATAAGTTCGCTGAAAAGTCAAATGCAGGCGGATGATCTTGCAATGTCGGTGGAAAACCGTCCAAAGCTTGACGAGATGTCCGACGAGTATTTCCCGTCACAGAAGAAAAGCTCCGATATAATGGCAAAGGAACAGCTTGACAAGGACGAAAAGGAGCTTATCAAGACCCGTCTGAAAACGGAGATGGAGAAAAAGCCCGAGGGATATGACAAGAAAAAAAGCCTTGCCATGTATAAAAAGCTTATGGACGAGCAGAAAGCCAAGGCCGCAAAGAGAGGCTTTGTCATGCTGCTTATCGCGGCGGCTACAGGATTTGCTTCGGCGGTGCTGATATATCTTACTAAACCCAATGCAAGCGGAGAACACCCGCTTATGGATTATCTTCCGATCGGAGCTGTAGTTTTCTCGCTGTTTATGATGGTAAAATCAAAGGTTGCGAAGATACTGTCCACACTGTATTTTGTGGTATGCACAGTACTGCTTATTTACCCCGGACTGGTAGGGTACGCGCTTGACCCTGAAAATCAGAACGGAAACGGTTTTCTTGTCAGAATACTTATATATGTGGCGGCAGTGGCGATGTGCGCGGTAACATTTATAAGGCTTTTTATGAACAAGGATATAGAGGAATACTATTCTTATACCCCCGACAAAGGCAGTCGGCGAAGATAACAGCAAAAACAAGGGAAACGGACAATCCGTTTCCCTTGTTTTTGCATTTGTTTAGAGTTTGTATCAGTCCGAGCGGTCATTTTGGCTATCCAGCATTTTTTCGGCGTGTTCCCAGTTTATTACGCTTTTTACCGCGTTAAGATAGTCGGCGCGGCGGTTCTGGCGGTCAAGATAGTAGGAATGCTCCCATACGTCAATGTTGAAAAGAGGTATATATTTGTCAAGGTCAATAACGTCTTGATTTTGCGTAACAAGAACTTCAAGCTCTCCGTCGGGGGCAAGCGCAAGCCATACATATCCCGATCCGGTAAGACCTGTTCCCGCCTCGATTATTTCGTCCCACATTTCTTTTTCCGACCCGAAGCTGTCGTCGATAAGCTTCTGCATTTTTTCGGAGGGTTCTTTGTAGTCGGGAGTGAGAGAGGAAAAATACAATTCATGGTTGTAAACGCCGCCTGCGTTTGTGCGGATGTCCTCGTCTGCGATCTCAGTGAGAGCTTCTAATGGAACGTTGTGGAGCATGGGACGTTTTTTCAGCAGAGCGTTCAGCTTATCCACATAGTTTTTGTAGTGCTTGTCGTGATGGAAATAGAGGGTGTACTTGCTTATGTAGGGGTTAAGGGCGTCAAGGGTATAGGACAAGGATTCATAGTCAAAGGGATAAAAATCATCGTAATTCATTTTCAGCCGACCTTTCAGGAAAAGTTATCGGTTAATTATATTCCGATATTGGGAAAGATATTCTATTTCAGAAAATGAAAAATTTTGATTTAGCGCACTATCTAACCAAAAACTTATGGAAAAGTTTCGTCCACCTTTTCAAAGGTGGCGGGGTCCACGGGGCAGAGTCCCTGGTCGCAGACGGCTGACAGCCGTTTTGAGCAGGGAGCGAAATCCCCTACCGTTCCGAACGAAAGGGGATTTCGCCGTCTGCGGACGGCGACCAAAGGCTCCGCCTCTGGACTTCGCCAGCTGTGCTCAGCTGGACCAGCTTTAGTCGGCGGCTTCGCCGCCTAACGGTTCGTTACTTAGTGCGTTGTGCGTTAAATTAAAATTTACCCCATCATTTTTCTTTCGGTTTGAAAATAAGTGCGGCAAGAAGTCCGAAAAGTATCGCTGCGGTTATACCTCCCGCCGCACCTGTAAGACCTCCCGTGAGCACGCCTATAAAGCCGCGTTCATCTACCGCCTGCTTCACGCCCTCCACAAGTATGTTGCCGAAGCCTGTAAGCGGTACGGAAGCTCCGGCGCCCGCAAAGTCCAGAATAGGCTTATACCAGCCAAGCGCACCAAGTACAACTCCCGCGACTACATAGGATACAAGTATTCTCGCAGGCGTAAGCTTTGTATAGTCGATAAGAGTTTGTCCTATGGCGCACAAAAGTCCGCCCACTAAAAATGCCCAAAGATAATTCATAAACATTTTCCTGTCTTCCTTTCCGAATCAATATCAATTTCCGCTCATGCGGCTTTCCGCTGAAATAAAGACGGCATGGGATACTGACGGTATGCTTTCTCCCTGCTGCGAAGCGGTGGTGGACATAAGCGCTCCAGTTGCGCAGAAAAGTATGTTTTTCATCTCTCCCGCCCGTATTTTAGGCAGGAAGTATCCGCACAGCACCGATGCAGAACAGCCGCAGCCCGAACCGCCAGCGTGGACGTCCTGAGTTTCGGGATCGAACATCATTACACCGCAGTCCCGATGACACCCCGAGATGTCGTACCCATCTTCGCGGAGAAGCTCTATGAGAAGCTTGCTTCCCACCGTTCCCAGATCGCCCGTTATTATCGCGTCAAAATCCGAGGGCTCCATTGCGGTGTCCTGCAAAAACGTCTTTATTACATATGCCGCCGCAGGAGCCATTGCCGCGCCCATATTGTTCGCATCGGATACGCCTAAGTCTATGATTTTGCCGATGGTAACAGCTCGTATGAAAGGGGATACAGTCTTGGGGGACACCACCACCGCTCCCGAAGCAGTACAGGTCCACTGTGCGGTGGGTGTTCGGACAGCGCCGTATGAAAGAGGAAACCGAAACTGTCTTTCCGCAGTGCAGAAGTGGGAGGAAGTCGCTGCGACAACATTTCCGCCGACTCCGCAGTCGGTAAGCAGGGAGGCAAGAAGCAGTCCCTCGGACATTGTGGAGCAGGCTCCGTAGATACCCAGAAAGGGAACGTTCAGATCCCGCAGACCGTAGGTAGAGGTTATGCACTGGTTGAGCAGATCGCCTGCAAACATATAGTCTATGTCGTCGGGAACGAGTCCGCCTTTTGATATCGCTCGGAGAACGGTGCGCTTCATCAGTTCGCTTTCGCCCTGTTCCCATGT
>CAMWRN010000298.1 GCA_947176675.1 uncultured Clostridia bacterium
AGTTTAAATAGATAATCTTGCAAAACGCTATTGACATTTGTTTTTTTATGTGTTAAAATGATAATCAGTCAATTATCCACCATATTTTTTCAGGAGAGTGAGCATATGCTTTTAAAAGAAGGCGAGATAAGAATTCCCTCCGGCTGCGCCATTACAGGCTTTATCAGCAGAGACGGAAACAGACTCAACGGCAGCGACGCCGTCAAGTCCATTTCATATATGCACGACCGCTCAAACGGTCTGGGCGGCGGCTTTGCAGGCTACGGAATCTATCCCGAATACAAGGACCTGTACGCGTTCCATGTTTTTTACAACTCAACCGAGTCCCGCGAACAGACCGAACGTTTCCTCGACCGTCATTTCGACGTTGTGAACCTGAGCCGTATTCCTACCAAAAAGATACCGGCCATTACCAATGAACCCCTTATCTGGCGGTATTTTGTAAATCCACTGCCCACAAAAATAGCGTCCTCCCAGCTTGACGAAAAAGAATTTGTCGCACAGTGCGTTATCCGTATAAACAACGATATCGATGGCGCATACGTTTTTTCCAGCGGTAAAAACATGGGAGTTTTCAAGGCTGTGGGATACCCCGAGGACGTAGGCGAGTTCTACCGTTTAGAGGAATACGCCGGCTACGCATGGACTGCTCACGGACGTTACCCCACAAACACCCCGGGCTGGTGGGGCGGAGCACACCCGTTCTCGCTGCTTGACTATACTATAGTACATAACGGAGAGATCTCATCCTACGACGCCAACAGACGTTTCATCGAAATGTTCGGCTACAAATGTACGCTTCTGACGGACACCGAGGTCATCACCTACATTTTTGACTACCTCAACAGAAAGCAGCAGCTTGACTTTGAGGACATCGCCAATATCATTGCCGCTCCTTTCTGGAGCGAGATAGAAGAAATGGAAAAGACCGATCCCGCAAAAGCTGCAAAGCTGAAATATTTCCGCAATTCCCTGTCAAGCCTGCTTATTACGGGACCGTTCTCTATTATTTTAGGGTATACCGGCGGTCTTATGGCTCTTAATGACAGGCTGAAGCTCCGCTCAATGGTAGTAGCCGAAAAGAGCGATATGCTCTATATCGCCAGTGAGGAATGCGCCATCAGAGCAATCTGTCCCGACGCGGAAAATGTAAGAAGTCCCCGCGGCGGAGAGCCTGTGATTGCAAATCTTAGCGAGGAGGGTAAAAGAAAATGCCTGTAAACTTTTTTCCCGCACGGTTTGAAGTGCTGAGAAATCCCGATAAATGTATCAAATGCCGCGCCTGCGAACGTCAGTGCGCAAACGAGGTGCATTACTACGACAGCGATTATGACAAAATGCTTGCCAATGAATCCCAATGTGTGGATTGCCAAAGGTGCGTGTGCATATGTCCCACAGGCGCACTGAAAATACGCAAAAACGAGAATACGTTCAACGAAAGCGTAAACTACACCCAGCAGGTAATGATCGAAAACTATCGTCAGGCTGAAAGCGGCGGCGTGCTGCTGTCCTCAATGGGTACGCCAAAGGATTATCCTGTTTACTGGGACAAGATACTGATAAACGCTTCTCAAGTAACAAACCCGCCCATAGACCCGCTCCGTGAGCCTATGGAGACTAAAGTTTTCCTCGGCAAGAAACCGAGTACCATTGAAAAAAATCCCGACGGCACCGTAAAGACGGAGCTTTCTCCCCACCTTGAACTTGACGTGCCTATCATGTTTTCGGCGATGTCCTACGGTTCTATCTCCAAGAACGCTCACGAAAGCCTTGCCAAAGCCGCAGAGGAGCTTGGTACATACTACAACACCGGCGAGGGCGGTCTCCACAAGGACTTTTATCGGTACGGAGCAAATACCATAGTTCAAGTTGCTTCGGGACGTTTCGGCGTTTTCAAGGGTTACCTTGACGCTGGCGCAGCTATCGAGATAAAAATGGGACAGGGAGCAAAGCCCGGTATCGGCGGACATCTCCCCGGCGCAAAAATTCGCGAGGACGTTTCCAAAACACGTATGATACCTATGGGAACGGACGCTATCTCCCCTGCTCCTCACCATGATATTTACTCTATCGAAGATCTGCGTCAGCTTATTTTCTCTCTTAAAGAAGCTACGGACTACTCAAAGCCTGTTATTGTAAAGATCGCGGCAGTCCATAACGTTGCCGCCATAGCTTCGGGTATAGCGCGTTCGGGCGCGGACGTTATCGCAATAGACGGTTTCCGCGGCGGTACAGGTGCCGCTCCCACAAGAATACGCGACAATGTGGGTATCCCCATTGAGCTTGCCCTTGCTTCGGTAGATCAGCGGCTCAGGGACGAGGGTATCAGAAACGAAGTCTCCATTGTTGTGGGCGGTTCGGTACGTTCTTCCTCGGACGCAGTAAAGGCTTTCGCTCTCGGCGCGGACGCTATCTACATCGGAACACCTGCTCTGCTTGCGTTGGGCTGTCACCTTTGCAGAAGCTGCCACAGCGGCAAGTGCAACTGGGGTATCGCCACACAGCGCCCCGACCTTGTAAAGCGCCTTAATCCCGATCTTGGCTATAAAAGACTTGTAAATCTTGTTCATGCATGGGATCACGAGATCAAGGAAATGATGGGCGGTATGGGTATCAATTCAATCGAAGCATTAAAGGGAAACAGACTCATGCTCCGCGGAATCGGTCTGAATCAAAAGGAGCTTGATATTTTAGGTATACAACACGCAGGTGAATAGCAATGAAGCGGAAAATCCCTACAAATCAAAGGTACGGTAATTTCTGACCTCTTACAAAGGAGAATTAAAATGCTGACTCACGTTGGTACAAACACAATTGAAACGAAACGGCTGATACTCCGCAGATTTAAATACGAGGACAACGAATCAATGCGGAATAACTGGATAGCCGACGAGAAGATACAATCACTGTACAGCGAACCCGTATATTCCACAGCCGTGGAAGTGCAGGAACTTCTTGACAAATATATCGGCTCTTATGAAAGGGACGATTACTACCGTTGGGCGGTCATTGAAAGATCGTCGGGTGAATGTATAGGTCAGATCGCTTATTTCCTTGTAGACAGCAAAAACCACTTTGCCGAGATAGAGTATTGTATCGGCGCGGCTTTTCAATGCAAAGGCTATGCCACCGAAGCGGCAAAAGCGGTCATTGCGTACGGTTTTGACAGCATAAACCTGCACAAGGTACAGATATGCACTAACACGCTCAACAAGCCGTCCAAAAGGGTAATAGAAAAA
>CAMWRN010000299.1 GCA_947176675.1 uncultured Clostridia bacterium
AGGTTTCGATATCAGGGAGCACAAAACCGAACTTCGGAACAAATACAAGCAGATGCGCCGCGAAATGCCGGGCGATGTGAAAATGCGGCGGGACGAGCAAATTTTCTCCCGTATAATAGGTTTGGACGCCTATAAGTCTGCAAAAACAGTGCTTACCTATGTATCCACCGAAATAGAGGTGGACACGATAAAATTTATAAAACACGCGCTTAACGACGGAAAGACTGTTGCCGTACCGAGATGTGCGCCAGGCACAAGAGACATGGTGTTTTATATAATCAAATCCTTGCGGGACTTGGAGAGCGGTTCTTTTTCGGTGCTTGAACCGATTCCGAAACAGTGTAAAAAGCTTACCGACTTTAAAGGTGCGTTTTGTATAGTTCCCGCACTTGTATACGACAGATATGGATATCGTCTCGGGTACGGAAAGGGTTACTATGACCGATTTTTATCGGCTCATAAAGATATGTTCCGCGTTGGGATAGGCTACTGCTGCTGCATGGTGACAGAGCTTGTTCACGGACGGTTTGACGTGGCTGTGAACATTCTTATTACGGAAAAATATGTAAAAAATTGCGGAAAGGAAAACGGTGACGATGGAACAGAAAGAGTTGGAAAGAAACGAAAACAGCGTTCTCCTTGACGAGATTTTAAACAGTGTTCCTGAGGAGAATACAGAAAATACGGAGAATAATTACGAAAACGAAGCGGCTGATGTGTCTGCTGCGGACGAAAAAAACGAAGAAACAGATGATATCGCGCTGACGGAGACTTCCGCTGAAGAATGTGGGGAAGAAGATATTACAGAACCGGATTCCGAAAGCGGCTCAGAAGACGATTGGGACGATGACGACAACGATGATGATGTACACGGAAAACGGAAAAAGAAAAAGCGCGGTCACGGTCATATCATATTCGGACTTCTTCTCAGCGTTTTTATCATTTCAGTGTCGATCCTTGCTGCTGTATTTATCCTGAATTGCTCCAAGGAATTTCTTGCTATCGGAAAGTCCGATATTGAGCTGGTGATTGATATTCCCATGAATTCGAGTACAGCGGATATTGCGGAGATACTTTACAGCGAGGGTATTATTTCTAATGTGGATCTATTCAGATTCTTTTCAAAGTTTAAGGGTGCGGACGGAACTTACATAGCCGGAACTCATACGCTGTCTCCGAAAATGGATTACAACACGCTTATCGAGGTCTTGCAGGAGGAAGCCGAGAACCAGCGTGAAACTGCCGATGTGGTTTTTCAGGAGGGAATAACGCTTTTTGAAGCCGCTCAGAAGCTTGAGGAAAAGAACGTGTGCAGCGCTGATGAGTTTATAAAGGCATTCAACGCGGGAGGTTTCGGATTTGATTTTGAAGAAAATGTAAGAATAAGTTCATTGAAATTTTACAAAATGGAGGGATACTTTTTCCCGGACACCTATCAGTTTTATGTTGAGGAAGACCCGCGCGTGGTTGCGAAAAAAATCTACAAGAACTTTGATGCAAGGGTAACTCCCGATCTTTACGGGCGTATGAGAGATCTTGATATGGAGCTTGAGGACGTTCTTACTCTTGCTTCGGTAGTTCAGGCTGAAGCGGCTAATACTAAAGATATGAAGATGGTGGCTTCGGTGTTTTTCAATCGTTTGAATAATCCCGATGAGTATCCGTTGCTACAGTCCGACCCAACCACAAACTACGTCGAGAAAATAATTAAGCCGAACATCGAGTTCAAATCCGAGGCGATGTTTAAGGCATACGACACATATCAGGGCGCTGGACTTCCTCCCGGACCTATCTGCAACCCCGGTCTGGACGCGATAAACGCGGTGCTTTATCCTGCAGAAACGGACTACTACTATTTCTGTTCCAATCTTGAAACGGGCGAGTTTTTCTATGCCGAGACACTTGATGAGCACAACCAAAACCTTGTCGAAGCAGGGCTTGTATGATACGGAGGATTTATGAATTTTGATAACCTTGAGGTGCTGTCTCCCGCAGGAAGCTTTGAAAGCCTGCGGGCGGCGGTGGATTACGGCGCTGACGCGGTCTATCTGGGCGGACAAAGCTTCGGTATGCGTGCAGGTCCCGAAAATTTTACCTATGATTCACTTAAATCGGCAGTGGAGCTTTCACACTCAAAGGGCGTGAAAGTCTATCTGACCTGCAATACTTTGCCGCGGAATAACGAGATACCAAATTTCAGACAGTTTATAGAAGAAGCCGACGACTGCGGCGTGGACGCGGTTATCGTTGCCGATCTGGGGCTGCTGTCTCTTGTGAAAGAATACTGTCCCGATATGGAAGTGCATATGTCCACCCAGACCGGTATCGTCAACTATGTTACCGCTCGTGAGCTTTACAACATGGGCGTGAAGCGGGTCGTTGCCGCACGGGAGCTTTCGCTGGAAGAAATTTCTGAAATAAGGGCAAAAACTCCCGCTGAATTGGATATTGAAGCCTTTGTGCACGGTGCTATGTGTGTGTCATTTTCGGGACGGTGTCTGCTTTCACAATATTTGGTGAACCGCGATGCCAACCGCGGCGAGTGCGCACAGCCATGCAGGTGGAGCTACAGCCTTATGGAGGAGACTCGGAAAGGGGAATACTATCCGATTATGGAGGATGGTTCGGGGACATATATACTGAACGCGAAAGACCTTTGCATGATAGAACATCTGGATAAAGTTGCCAGGGCGGGAATTACAAGTTTTAAAATTGAGGGGCGGGCAAAGTCCTCTTACTATGTATCAATTGTGACAAACGCTTATCGGATGGCGGTGGATATTTTAAAGCAGAATCCAGACAATTACAAGCTTCCGCAATGGGTTCTGGACGAAGTGTTCAAGGTCAGTCACAGAGCCTACTGTACAGGATTTTTCTTTGGACACCCTAAAGACTGTCAGTACTACAAAAACAGCGGTTATATAAGAGAATACGACGTAGTTGCAATTGTTGATGAGTGTAAAGATGGAGTGCTTTACTGTACTCAGCGGAATAAATTTTTCAAAGGTGACGAACTGGAAATTATCGCTCCCGGAGAGCATTTTGATACATTCAGGGCAGAGGAGCTTTACAACGGTGATGGCGAGCCAATAGAAAGCGCAAATCATGCCATGATGAAGCTGCGTATCCCGTTCGGAAAGGAATATCCGCCGAATTCCATAATCAGGATAAAAAGGTAATGTAAAGCTATATAGCTTTATAACTTTGTGCATAAAATGTTTCCTGTGCAA
>CAMWRN010000300.1 GCA_947176675.1 uncultured Clostridia bacterium
CTATAATATTGAGGTATATACAATTTTTAACGGAGGACTCATTTTAAGTGGACAAACTCATAAGAAAAATATTGTCTGTATTTCCGAAATTTATACAGGATTTTTACGACCGCCACGAAAGCGTTCTGCTGTATCTTGTCGTCGGCGGTATGACAACTGTAATTGCCATTATTGCCCAATACGTTCCCGCATATATTGGACTTCCAACTGAAGCCAACACTACCATAAGCTGGATATGCGCCGTGACCTTTGCTTTTTTTGCAAACAAGGTCTGGGTATTCAAAAACAAGTCAGACACGGGAAAGGACTGGATAAGTCAGGCGGCGGCTTTTTACGGAGCACGTGCAGTGACATACTTTATGGAGCTTGGTTTTATGATACTGACGGTGCGCGTTCTGAACCAAAACGAGTATATAATGAAGCTTATTGCGCAGATATTCATTCTTGTAATAAATTACCTTTTCAGCAAGCTTGTTATTTTCAGGAAAAAAACAAAGGGGGACAGCGAAAATGTTTAAACTTGCAAAAAAATATCTTGGCGGATTCAAAAAAGAACTTATAATCGGTCCCGCCGCAAAGCTTACAGAAGCTGTTTTCGAGCTGATAGTTCCGCTTATCATGGCGGATATTATCGACGTGGGCATAAACGGAGGCGCGGGAAAATCCTACATTTACCGTATGGGCGGCATTATGATACTCATGGGTGCGCTGGGTCTGTGCTGCGCTTTGGTCTGCCAGTATCTTGCTTCGAGAGCTTCTCAGGGTGTGGGAACGGTCATTCGGAACGACCTGTTCCGCCACATCGGTTCGCTTTCACACGCTGAACTTGACAGGTTCGGTACGCCGTCTCTGATAACACGTGTTACAAACGACGTAAACCAAGTTCAGAGCGCAGTCGCAATGCTTATCAGACTTGTTGTCCGCGCTCCTTTTCTCGTTATCGGAGCGGCGGTCATGGCTATGGCGATAGATCTTAAGCTGTCTTTGATATTCCTTGCGGTAATGCCTTTGGTTGCGGCAGTTCTGTACTTTATAATGTTCCGCTCCGTACCGCTTTACCGAGTTATCCAGAAAAAGCTTGACAAGATAAGTCTCATAACCCGCGAAAGCCTTTCCGGAGCGCGTGTTATCCGTGCATTTTCGGGTGAGAAAGCAGAGGAAAAGCGTTTCAAGGAAGCAAACGACGATTTTGCCGATACATCAATGCGTGTGGGACGTCTTTCCGCGCTGCTCAATCCTCTGACATACGCTATCATGAACCTTGCAATCGCGGCGATCGTGTGGTTCGGAGGCTTCCGCGTTGACAGCGGCGCGCTTACTCAGGGACAGGTCATCGCTTTTGTAAACTACATGACGCAAATATCCCTTGCCCTTGTGGTAGTGGCAAACCTTGTTGTTCTGTTCACAAAGGCGGCGGCAAGTTCTGCAAGAATAAACGAGGTATTTGACACAGAGCCGTCTGTCAAGGACGGTTCGGGCGCAGTCAGCTCCGCAAAAGCTCCCGTAATAGAGTTCAAGGACGTATCTTTCTCCTACAGCGAGGGCGGAGACAACGCTCTGGAGCACATCAGCTTTTCCGTTCAGAAGGGCGAGACAGTGGGTATAATCGGCGGTACCGGTTCGGGTAAATCCACGCTGGTAAGTCTTATTCCACGTTTTTACGATGCAGAGCAGGGCAGCGTACTGATAGGCGGCGCAGACGTTAAATCCTACAGTCTGAAAGAGCTTCGTCAGAAGATCGGTTTTGTTCCCCAAAAGGCAATGCTGTTTTCGGGAACTGTCGCAGAAAATCTTCGCTGGGGAAACGAAAACGCTACAGACGAACAGCTCCGCAAAGCCGCCGAGACCGCTCAGGCAAAGGAATTTATCGACAAGATGCCGGATGGCTTCGATACCTTTATAAATCAGGGCGGACGGAATCTTTCGGGCGGTCAGAAGCAGCGTCTCACAATTGCACGTGCGCTGACGGGAAGTCCCGAAATCCTTATTTTAGACGACAGCGCGTCGGCTCTGGACTTTGCCACTGATGCGGCTCTGCGAAAGGCTATCGCCCGCGACACCTCGGACATGACGGTGATAATCGTGTCCCAGAGAGCAACGTCTATCCGCCATGCGGATAAAATTATCGTTCTGGACGACGGCGAAGCGGTAGGAATAGGCACTCACGATCAGCTTTTGGAAAGATGCGGAGTTTACCGTGAGATCGTAATGTCTCAGGAAAGCAAAGGGGGCGAAAAGGCATGAGCGGAAAATCCCGTAAAAGTCCTGTGGCGGGCAGAATTTTAAGATACACAAAGCCATGTGCCGCGCTGCTTGCACCTGCGGTCATCGCGGCGGTTGTAAGTGTTATGCTGTCGCTCTATACTCCTGTTCTGGTGGGACGGGGAATTGACTATATCATTGGCGAAAACAACGTTGATTTCGACGGCGTAAAGCGTTACGTTCTTATGATAGCGGCAACGGTGGCGCTGTCGGCAGTGTTCAGCTGGGTAATGTCCTACTGCACCTACAAGATAACCTACCGAGCCGTAAGCGACTTGCGCTGCGAGCTGTACGAGAAGCTGAACAAAGTTCCGCTGAACTATATCGACAGCAGCTCACGCGGCGATATTATCAGCCGTATGTCCGTGGACGTGGAGCAGATATCGGACGGTATGCTCCAGTGTTTTTCCCAGTTTCTTACAGGCATCGTCACAATTTTCGGTACTATTATGTTTATGCTTAGGATAAACGTTAAAATTGCTCTTGCGGTAATTCTGATAACGCCGCTGTCCATTTTTGTTGCGGCGTTTATCACAAAGCTTTGTCATGACAAATTCCGCGAACAGTCCGCAGTCCGCGGCGAACTGAGCGGCTGCATCGAGGAGCTTGTTGGCGGTCAGAAGATAGTAAAGGCGTTCTCCTACGAGGACAGGGCGCAGGAGCGTTTTGAGGAAATAAACGGCAGACTCTATAAATGCGGCGTTCTGGCACAGTTCTATTCCGCGCTGACAAATCCCTGCACACGGTTCGTAAACGGCATAGTATATGCTGCCGCAGGTGTTTTCGGAGCTATCTCCGTAATAAGCGGAGGGGCAATGTCCGTGGGACAGATATCAGCGTTCCTCAGCTATGCGAACCAGTACACCAAACCGTTCAACGAGATAACAGGGGTTATCACCGAACTTCAGGCGGCTTTCGCTTCGGCAAGACGTGTTT
>CAMWRN010000301.1 GCA_947176675.1 uncultured Clostridia bacterium
GGAATAGGAAATCTCATTGACAGAATAAAGCAAGGCTATGTTGTGGATTATCTTGATGTAAAGCTTTTTAACTTTGCGGTGTTTAATTTTGCTGATATTTGCGTTGTACTCGGTGCGGTATTTGCTCTGATATTCATATTTTTTGTAGAGCCTAAAATAGCTTCTAAGAATGATGCATTCAAGCAGGAAGTCAGACGAATAAAGGAACATTCAGATGAATAAAGTTTCATTTACAGTTGACGGTGAAAATGAAGGAATCCGTATTGATAAATGGATATGCGGACAAAGCTATGATATATCTCGTTCCATGCTTCAAAAACTGCTGAGTGACGGAAAAGTATCCGTAAACGACAGGCCTGCGGTAAAAAGTTATTTGGTAAAAAGCGGGGACAATATAATAATTGATGTTCCCGAACCGATTGAGCTAAGTGCCGTTCCCGAAAATATTCCTGTGGATATCGTTTATGAAGATGGTGATTTGCTTGTGGTAAACAAGCCGAAAGGTATGGTTGTTCACCCGGCTTCGGGTAATTACAGCGGTACGTTGGTAAACGCGCTGATGTATCATTGCAGCGGACGGCTTTCCTCAATAAACGGAGTTATTCGTCCCGGTATCGTTCACCGCATTGATAAGGATACAAGCGGATTGCTTATTGTTGCCAAGAACGACAATGCTCATGTAAAGCTTGCTGAACAGATAAAGGCGCATACCTTTACGCGTGAATACCAAGCTGTTGTATGCGGACATTTTAAGGAATCGGTCGGAACAATTGATGCGCCGATTGGCAGGCATTCTGTTGACCGAAAAAAAATGTGTGTTACGGATAAGAATTCTAAGTTTGCTAAAACAGAATACACGGTTATTGATGAGTACAGGGAGCATAGCTATGTAAAGTTGAAGCTGTTTACAGGGAGAACGCATCAGATTCGAGTTCATATGGCATATATCGGACACCCTGTTTTCGGAGACAGCGTTTATGGAAAATCTTCAAAGTATTGCGAGGGACAGTGCCTCCATGCAAAAAAAATCGGTTTTGTTCATCCTGCCAATGGCAAATATTATGAATTCGACAGCGAACTGCCGGAATATTTTAAATATGTACTAAGCAAATTATCAAAATAAGGAATGATGAAATGTCCGATTTTTCAAAAAAAGTTCTGATAACAGACCTTGACGGAACTCTTCTGCCGATAAGCAAGATAGTTTCTGAAAAGGATTTGAATGCTATTGATAGATTTCGTCGTGGCGGCGGTATCTTTACAATTGCAACGGGACGGATCATTCAGGCTGCGGAACAGTATTTTGATATATTGAAGCCTGATGCGCCCGTAATACTTAACAACGGCGGATTGATTTATGATACTAAAAAGCGGGAAACGGTTTATGAATGCTGTCTTGATACGGCTTCTTTTGAGTATACAAAAGCGCTTGTTAAGCGTTTTCCCGAAATAGGTGTAGAGGTAAATCTTCCTGATGGAATTTTTGTCGTCCGCATGACAGAGTGGGAAAGGCGTCACCTTGATATGACGCACTTGCCATATACTGAAAAAAATTTTGATGAAATTCCAAAAAGCGGTTGGTGCAAGGTGCTTTATTCAATGGGCGGCGGCATGGTAAGAGAGCTTTCCGATTATGCCGCAGCAATGGGTTGGGACAAGACAAGCTTTGTTATTTCGGGAGATTTTCTCTTTGAGTGTTTGCCCAAGGACTGTACTAAGGGTTCTGCGTTGAAAAAACTGTGGGAGATTGAAAAGTGGAATGACTTTACAGTTGTAGCTGTAGGAGATTACGACAACGATATTGAAATGTTAGAGTTTGCTGATGTTGGTATTGCTCCGCAAAATGCGCAAGGCATTGTAAAAAAATCTGCAAACTATGTGACAAAATCCACCTGTGAGGAGGGTGTGATCGCTGAGGCGATCAATTATTTGGAAAAATTGTAAAATATTTCATTCATTTAAATTGAAAGGGATGGTAAAATATGGACGCAACTATTAAAAAACAGCTTGAAATCACAGCCTGCAAGGTCAGAATGGGAATTATTGAGGGCGTTTATAACGCTAAATCAGGACATCCGGGAGGTTCGCTTTCAATAAGCGACCTGCTGACATATATTTATTTTGCAAAGCTTAACGTTGACCCCAAAAATCCTAAAATGCCAGACAGGGACAGGGTAGTTCTCTCAAAGGGACACTGTGCTCCTGCTTTGTATTCGGTTTTGGCGCAGAGAGGCTTTTTCGCAGAGGATGAACTGAAAAAGCTTCGTCACATCGGCGCAATGCTTCAGGGTCACCCGGACATGAAGGGAACTCCGGGTGTTGATATGAGTACAGGTTCGTTGGGTCAAGGTATTTCCGCTGCCTGCGGTATGGCTTTGGGTGGAAAGCTTTCCTGCGCTCCGTATAAGGTTTATGCAATTCTCGGTGACGGCGAGATCGAAGAGGGTCAGGTCTGGGAGGCTGCTATGTTTGCAGCTCACAATAAGCTTGACAACCTTGTGGCTATTGTGGATAACAATGGTTTGCAGATAGACGGTAAAATTACCGATGTATGCTCGCCAATGCCCATTACAGATAAGTTTGAGGCTTTCGGGTGGTACGTTATAACAATGAACGCCCACGATTTTGACGATATTGAACGCGCGTTCGACGAGGCGGAAAAAATCAACGGCAAGCCTGTGGCTATCGTTCAGACAAGCACAAAAGGCAAGGGCGTTTCATATATGGAAAATCAGGTCGGATGGCACGGTTCTGCGCCGAATGCAGAGCAGTATCAGCAGGCTATGGACGAGCTTAATGAGCGGTTAAAGAAACTACAGGCGTAAGAAAGGGAGTGCGGAAAATGGCAGATGTAATTAAAAAGGCTACAAGAGAAAGCTACGGCGAGGCTCTTGCCGAGCTTTCGGATAAATATGAGGATTTGGTGGTTCTGGACGCTGACTTGGCGGCGGCAACAAAGACTGGAATTTTCAAGAAAAAGTGTCCCGAAAGATTTATTGACTGCGGTATTGCCGAGGCGAACATGATGGGCGTTGCAGCAGGACTTGCTTCAATGGGAAAAAAGGTTTTTGCAAGCTCTTTTGCAATGTTTGCGGCAGGCAGAGCGTATGAGATCGGTCGCAATTCTATTGGTTATACTCACATAAATTTTAATATAGGCGAAACTCATGCA
>CAMWRN010000302.1 GCA_947176675.1 uncultured Clostridia bacterium
ATCTATTCTGTCGCGGTAAGCAGGTGACCACGTCCTAGCGCTTGCAGGTAACTTTTACCGGGATCGTCGATAGCAATGCCCTCGGTGGAAAGCGAAAGCTCTAGATCGTCAGCGGTAGCGTCAAGAGGAAGCGACAGATCGGTGTCTATACTGAAATCCTCAATAACCTCAATATTGAGGTTCGAGCAGCTGTCGTAAAACGCCTCCATCTGATCAACGTCGTACTCAAGCTCCTCCAGTACGTCGGTGATCTCCTTTGCAGACAGCTTGCCGCTTGCCTTGCCCTGCTCCATCAGGCTTTCTATAGTTCGTTTATTATTTGCCATAAGGGTCATCCTTTCTTACTTCTTGCTTTTTAGGTTCTGAAAATATTTTAAAAACTCATCGTTTGACATATCCTTAATATCAGCTGAATTGTCGGCTGATGATACAAGAATATTAATAAAATCATCAACTGCAGTTTTATTAATATTTACATCTTTGCTATTGACTTCAATTTCGGTTATTTTACCCATTTCGTCGGCAGTAAATTCACTTTGCAGCGAAAGAATGTCCGAAAACTCCGAATTTTTTATTTTTTCGAGCATAACCGCGTAGATTTTTTTGTTGAGATCTGTCGCAAATTGTTCCGGCGCTATTTTTGAGGAAATGTAGTCCGCTTCGTCGGGATTCGCTGCCAGGTAGGAAATAATACCGATCTCCGCCTTGTATTCTTTTGGCTTTCGGTAGGAGTCGGGATTGCTTCGCATTTGTTTTTGGAAAGTCCTTATCTCGGTCCATTCCTTGCTTTTGGACTTATTTATCCTTTTCTTTATCGTACCGTTGACCTGCTGAATGATCATTTCCTTGTTAACCCTGTTCGCTTCGGCAAGCCTTCCCGCGTAGACCTCACGCTCAATGGGAGATGTGATATCCGCCAACACATTCACGCACCGTTTTAGGTACTCGATTTTGCCATCGTCGGTTTCGGTATCAAGTCCCGCGCGGCACTTTTCAAGCTCGAACTCTATCGCGCTGCCAGATTTGTCCAAAAGCTGCTTGAACCGCAGCGCGCCGAATTTTTTTATGTATTCGTCTGGGTCTTTTGCGCCCTCCATATGGATAATTTTAGTGCGCAGTCCTACCTCGGAAAGCAGGTTGATAGCTTTATGGGTGGCATTCTGCCCCGCGCCGTCCGAGTCGTATGCAATGATTATCTCATCTGCGTATTGGGACATGATCCGCGCCTGTTCCTGTGTAAGAGCCGTTCCAAGAGTAGCGACTACGTTTTCAAATCCCGCCTGATTTATAGCTATAACGTCCATGTAGCCCTCTGCAAGGATAAGCCGTTTTTCCTCCGACTTTTTTGCGAAATTCAATGAGAAAAGGTTACGTCCTTTTTGGAATACGGGCGTGTCCGAGCTGTTTATGTATTTCGGTCCGTCACCGTCGATAGTCCGACCTCCGAAAGCAACAACGTTGCCCCGCAGGTCAATAATGGGGAACATTACCCTGTCACGGAAAAGATCGAAAACGCCGCCGTTTTTGCCGCGTCCGCACAAAAATGCGGAAATCATCTCCTCATCGCTGAATCCCTTTGAACGCAGATAGTTTGACAGACTATACCAACCGTTGGGCGCATATCCCAGTCCGTATTTGGTAATTGTTGCCGCTGAAAGCTGCCGCTCGGCGAAGTACCGTCTGCCTTTTTCACCGTCGGTGGAACGGGTCAAGGTGTCGAAAAAAAATCTTGCAGCAGTTCGGTTGATTTCCAGAATACGGGATTTAAGGCGTGAGCTTTCGTTATTTTTAGCGTCCTCCGGCATAGCCATTCCAGCACGTTCGGCAAGGAACTTTATAGCCTCAACATAGCCGAGGTTCTCGATCTTCATCACAAATGTTATAACATCACCGCCAGCGCCGCATCCAAAGCAGTAGAAGCTGTTGTTTTCAAGATACAGCGTACAGGACGGCGATTTTTCCGAATGGAACGGGCAAAGGCATACGCAGCTTCTGCCGCGCCGTATCAGGCTGACATAGGAGGACATAACGCTGTCGATAGGGTTATTCTGTTTAAGCTCCTGAATGAACAGTTCGGGGAACGCCATTATTTTTTCCAGCCTTTCGGTATGAACAGGTCGTTATAAAGATTAACAGAGTAAACGTCGGTCATGCCTGCGATGTAATCGCAGACGGCTCTGTCCTTGTCAAACTTTGCCATAATTCTCTTGTATTCGTCCGGAAGCTTGTCGGGATATCGTCGGAAATACATATAAAGCCGTTCTATCATAGCTTTTGCCTTAGCTTCCTCGGCTTTTGCGTCGGAGTTTTTGTACACGTTCGCAAACATAAATTTCCGAAGTTCATCATGGGCTTTTTTCACATCATCGCTCATACGGATATTTTCCACACCATTTTCGACTATTGATGTTATCAGCGTGGTAATTCTTTTGCTTTTGCTTTTGCCGAGAACATCGGTTGCCGATTTCGGCAGGTCTTCTTCACGAAGAATTCCCGCCCTTATCGCATCGTCGATATCGTGATTTATGTAGGCGATTTTGTCCGCAAGACGTACAATATACCCCTCTTTTGTTACAGCAACTTTGTTTGTATGACAAGCAATTCCGTTCTTTACTTCGTATGTAAGATTAAGTCCCTCTCCGTCCTTTTCGATATAGTCCACGACACGGACGCTTTGCAAATAGTGCTTAAAGCCGTATGGACAGATTTCATTAAGTATATCCTCGCCAGAGTGACCAAAAGGAGTGTGTCCAAGGTCATGTCCGAGAGCGATGGCTTCTGTCAAGTCCTCATTCAGCCTAAATGCCCTTGCAATCGTCCTTGCTATTTGAGACACTTCGAGAGTATGCGTAAGCCGTGTTCTGTAATGGTCGCCGACAGGGGAGAGAAAGACCTGAGTTTTCTGCTTCAGCCGTCTGAACGAATTGCAGTGAAGGATCCTGTCTCTGTCACGCTGAAATTCTGTCCTCAGCGGACATTTCGGCTCGCTGCGGACACGTCTGCCGGTTCCTTTTGATGTGCAGGCATCTTCGCAAAGAATGCCCAGTTCTTTAACTTCTGTTTGTTCGCGTATCGTCATATCCGCACCTCCAAATCGAGAAAAGAAATTGAGAAAAGCGAGAATCAACTAAAAGTTTTATATACTATTATATACTACTTATATAT
>CAMWRN010000303.1 GCA_947176675.1 uncultured Clostridia bacterium
TCATTAACTGACCGTCCTTTTTATACTCTTGGACTTGAGTTCTTACTTTCTCCTCCGTTACCTTTCCAGCCTTCCAGCTAAAAAGCTAACTCGGATTTTCAGGGTCCTTTTGGTTTGCTTCGTTTTTCTGTTGTTCAATTTTCAAGATTCCGGCGCCTCTTTGCTTTTAGCTATCGGAGGCGTTCCGCATTTCGTGGAACTTTTAAAGTATATCACATAATCTTTCGATTGTCAAGGGGTTTTTGAAAATTTATTTTAATTTTTTTCAACCGCTTGAATCGTCTCAACCAGGCGACTTAAATATATTACCACAAACGGAATCATTTGTCAAGCGTTTTTTTAAAATTTCTCAAAAAAATTTTTTTCGCGGGATGCTGAGATCCCGCGAAACCTTTATACTAAACGCATTTGCGGCATTCCGACATCATGAAAAAAATCAGCCGGAACAGCCGCAAATACGGTTTACTTTAATAATTTCCCCGCGCTCCACAAAATTATTACCGAAAAAATTTTCCTTGAAATAGATCAATCGAACATTTTGATAATCTCGCCGAGATTTTTTCTTTCCGTAAAATCAACAGGAGTTTCGTATGCGGCAAGAAGCCCTTTGTCGTCCTCCGTGAGGGTGTCCTTGCCAAGCAGCATCTTTTTCAGCATATTCATCATCAGCCTGTCAATGATGCCGAGTCTGCCGTAATCAAAACCGCCCCGCAGATAAAAATGCGGTATCCTATCCCTTATATTTTCCGCCAAAGCCTTTTCCCAGAACGCTTCAAGTTCTTCGGGGCGTCCCACGCTCGACCCAACTGCAAACAGCGCAAGCCTTTTGCCGGAAAGTTTTCCGTAATTTTGAGTAATAAGCTTTGCTCCGTTTATCCTGCCCGCGTAAATACCGCCGCCGCATATCACCGCGTCATAGTCCGAGATGTCCGCCAAGGAAGCGTTATCCTTAATGTCGCAGCCAAGGCTTTCCGCAAGCCATTCCGCGTACTTTTTTGTATAGCCGTATTTAGATTTATAGACAACTATGGTTTTCATTGCCGTTCCTCCTTCAGTTCATTCAGCTTATTGCAAAGTTTTTCAAGCGACGAGCAAAACACTGCTGTTTCCGTCTCGTCAAGGCAGGAAAAAAGCTCGAACACAAACCCGTAATTCCGCCTTGTATCCCGCTCCCTTATGTCCTCCGCAGCCTTCGTTTTTACAAGACGGATAGCCCGTTTGTCTTTTTTATCGGGGATTATCTCTATCAGTCCCTTTTCTTCAAGTCTGTCAACTATTTGACGCATACTTTGATGAGTCACACCTGAAAGATCGGAAATTTCTTTCAGCGTCGGCGGATTGGGAAACACTCCCAGCATTGTCAGAGCAAGCCACTGCTTTGCTGTTATATCCTCCATGCCGCTGTCCATGATAGCCTGCAAGCGGTTGGCGCAGATAAAGATATTCACATAAGCGATCAGCCGTTTATCCATTGTTTCAAAATCGTACACGATACCCTCCAACTAAGTAGTATATTACCTATATATGCAGTATACTGCTTTGTTTCGAGCTTGTCAATGAATATACTATTAAAATTATAAGAATTTTGTCCCGCCAAATGATTTTACTACAACGGGATACGCAAATACCCCCTCTTCAACAAATCCCAAAATGGATTGTATCTTGCACTTTTCGACGTTTTCTGTTATAATTTTATAGTATAGTAAAATGAAAGGATTATGTAAAAACGAAAAGGATGAATATTTTTTTATGAGAACGGATACCAGAAACATAGTTGCAACAATAGCATACCTTATAGGTGTAAGAAAAAGTGCGTGGATATCGTCATACGGAAATGAATGCTCCGACTTGCTGACGGAGCTGGAAAATAACCGCGGAGCAACGACGATAAGGTATCTCTGCAAGCTCAGAACTACACTTATGCAGAGATTCAAAAAAACAGACGCGGCAATAGTGTATGATTTTAAAAACCTTGACCGTATAGAGTGGTACGACACGGAAAATATACGGCAGCTTGAAAAATGGGGATATACTATACTTTTAGCAAATAAGCGCGCATCGGATTATTCTCTTCACTTCAACACACTCATTCACGACAATATAGATATGTGCAGAGAGCTTTTTCCAGATTGGATAGTATGGGAATATGTAAAGGATCTTTTTATTATACCTAAATTTACAAGTGAAAAGATCCAGAAGTTTGAATTTGCCAAATATATGGAAAACATAGATCACTATCCGTTTCAAATGTATATTCACTGGAAACCCAAAGATTTCGGCAACCTGCTCTATAACGACGGAAAATTCCTTGAGATTCTGTACGATATGAACAACGATCATTTCGGTGATAAGAGCAAGTACAAAAACGCTGTGGACGATGTAAAAAACAATATCTACAGCTTTATTGACAACAGCTACAAAACAGTGCTTGCGGTGGACTGCGAAAATTCCGATGTCTATAAGCTGTACGGAATGTTAAAAAATCTCAACAGGGACGAGATAGAAAAAATAGAGAAGATTATTCTATATGATGACAGAAACACAAACAACGGCTGGGACTACATTGAAAAATTTATTGGCATACCCGTTGAACACATAGAGGTACAGCGTATAGTGGATCACAAATCCATAGTGGATATGAGAATGGCTACGGGTATATGCAGAGAATTTTACAAAAACGACGTGTCCTCCTTTATACTATTATCAAGCGATTCAGACTACTGGGCGCTTATTTCGTCCTTGCCGGAAGCGGAATTCCTTGTGGTCATAGAATATTCCAAATGCGGTCATGCCATCAGGGAGACCCTCGATGCGAACGGAACATATTACTGCTCTCTGGACGATTTCTGCACCGGAAATATAGAAGAACTGAAAAGGGCTGTGCTTTTAAATGAATTAAATGAGCTGCTGCCCGATCTTATGAGATACAACGGAAAGGAGCTTGCAAATATGTTATTTGAACGCGCTCGTATCGAAGCTGACGAAAACGAGATAATGAACTTTTACAACAAATACATAAAAACCATAAAGCTTATCGTTGACGATGCGGGAAATTTCAGTTTTTCGGTAAATCACTGATACCTGCCCGTATTTTTTACGAAGTAAATAAGAACACTACACTATGCTTTCGGCACAAAAATCCATGCCTTGCTGAGTAGA
>CAMWRN010000304.1 GCA_947176675.1 uncultured Clostridia bacterium
ATACTACAAGGATACGGCAGGAGATCTGTACGCATGATAATTTTTGATTATGAGAAACAGGAATGCAGATCGGGGTGATATTATGGGTCTGCTTGATAAACTAACGCTCGGCGATCTGGACAAAGGTCAGCGGGAACTTGCAGAATGTATCGGATTGGATGCATACAAAAAGCTTCTGAAAAATTATGCAGGCTCACCTATTACTGTTCTGATGCCGGGTATCAAAAATATTGATATGCAGACATGCAGCTGCCACCAGTACAAAAACATTGACGAAAAAAACGTTTTGTCCGAGTTTTCTGCTTTTATAAATTCTCTGATAGATAATAATGATATAGTTGGCGTTAAATCGGGTATTGTTTCCGATATTGGCTGGATCGATTATAAGAAAAATAAGATATATCTTCATAACGCTGTCGAAAATAACTTTTATACCAAATTTACAAAATATCTGGCAGAACGCGGAAAACAAACAAAACTCAGCAAGCAAGCTTTTGTTCGGTGCATTCTGGAGGCAAACGGAATTATTATCGCGCGTTATGCCGGCAGAACCCAAAAGATCAAGCGTTACGATTATGAACGCACGATCGGTAAAAAAATATATCGTGTATTGGTTTTAGACCTCAGCATTCTTAATGAATACAGAAAGTAATTGATTAACGCGTTGAGAGTCTTATGGATATCACAGGCGGAATACTGCAAGGGTACTGCGGGAAATTTGTACACCTGAAAAAATGAAAAACAAAGCGGATGTGCATATACGCTGCAGCGTTGTGCACATCCGCCTGTAATATTTTATATAGGCATATTCTTCACCAGTACCCCAATGAGTTTATGGAGATCATACGCTTTTGGGGGATAATGCATCTCCGCTGCTAAGCTGCATTTTTAAGGTATTTGCAGCCCGGTGCTTCCGCTAATACTATTTCAGGAACAACAACAATAATTTCTCGAATAAATAATATAGTGTTGCAAATATTCTCGAAAATTTGCAGAGTTCTACAGAGTATTATGTATTGAAATCACATAAAACAAACCAAGGCTTACCGATTTTTGCACAGCATTGACTTTTGAACTAACCTATGGTATAATAAACTTATATGTAATTTGGGAGACGGTTTTGTATGGGGAAATTAATTGTAATAGACGGTCTGGACGGCAGCGGAAAGACTACGCAGTTTGATATTTTAAAGGAAAAACTGGCAGAAAAAACTGCTGTAAAGTCAATAAGTTTTCCCGACTATCAAAATCCGTCATCGTCGCTGGTTAAGATGTACCTGAACGGCGAGATATCCGAAAATGCATCGGACGTAAACGCTTACGCCGCTTCAAGCTTTTACGCGGTTGACCGTTACGCAAGCTATAAGATGTTCTGGGAAAAAAACTATCTTGATGGGGAACTGATCTTAGCGAGCCGCTATGTAACATCAAACGCCATACACCAGATGGGAAAGCTGCCTGAAAGCGAGTGGGACGGTTATCTCAAATGGCTTGCGGATTACGAGTACGCTAAGTTGGGACTTCCCGAAGCGGATATGGTTATTTTTCTGGATATGCCCGTTGATATATCACAGCGGCTTATGTCGGGACGGTATGACGGCGATGATAGCAAAAAGGATATTCATGAGGCAAATGTAAAATATTTGCAGACTTGCCGTAAATCGGCATTGTATGCGGCTGAAAAGCTTGGCTGGCGGATCGTTCCGTGCAGTGAGGACGGCAAGATATTGTCTGTCGGAGATATAAACGACAAACTTATGCAATTGATAAAAGAGGTTTTATAGTATATGCTGGATTTTAAGGTTATTGAGCTTTCGGACAGAACATGGATCACAGATTTGCTTAAAAAGTCAGATTTCATGGGCTGCGAGTATAATTTTTCCAATAATTTTGCTTGGCACAGACTTTATAACACCACAATATGCAGGTATAAGGATTTCTATATTTCCCGTTCGATGAAGCACGGTATGAGTTTTACTTTTCCCGCGGGAAGCGGAGACTATAAGGATCTGTTCCTTACCTTGAAGCGTGAAGCTGAGGAAAATAATTGTCCGCTTGTTGTAAGTTCGGTAACGGACGATAATATTGGAATTTTTGAGGAGTTTTTTGCGGGACAGTTCAGCGTTTCTTGTGATGAAGCGGACTGCGACTATATTTACGACGCGGAGAAGCTCAGAACGCTTTCGGGAAAAAAGTATCACCAAAAGAGGAATCATCTTGCCAGATTTTATGAGAATAACTGGGAATATTCCCCGTTGACGGAGAAGGACTTTGACGAGTGCATTGAATTTTCCGTGAACAGCTATAATCTTAATCAGTCTTACGATGATGAATCCAGCGTTGCGGAGCAGTTTGCAATAAATACGTTCATGAACTACTATAACGAGCTGGAGCTTAAGGGCGGCGTTATCCGTGTGGACGGCAAGGTGCAGGGCTTTACGATAGGCGACGCAATAAATTCCGACACATTTGATATTCACATCGAGAAAGCCAACGCGGAGATTCAAGGTGCGTATGCGGCGATAAACAACGAATTTGCCAAATCCGCGACAGCAGGGTACAGCTACATTAACCGTGAGGAGGACTTGGGTCTGGAGGGACTGCGAAGGTCGAAGCGTTCCTATCACCCTGTTATCATGCTTCGTAAAAACAGGGTTGAGTTTAAATAAATCTTTTGGAGGAATTAAAATGATCTACATTTTTCTTGCAAACGGCTTTGAGGAAACCGAGGCTGTCACACCCATCGACATTCTCCGCAGGTGCGGCAAGGAAGTTGTAACTGTGGGAATAGGCGGAACTATGATAAAAAGCTCTCACGGTGTAACGGTAGTCACCGACACCGAGGACAAGCTTATCAGCCTTGACAAAAACTTGGAGGGTATTATTCTCCCCGGAGGTATGCCCGGTACTCTTAACCTTGAAGCTTCCGAGGTGGTTCAGAAGTCTATTGACTACTGTATAGCCAACAACCTTTACATCGGAGCGATATGCGCGGCTCCGTCAATACTGGGACACAAGGGTATCCTTAAAGGCAGAAAAGCTGTTTGCTTTGCGGGATTTGAATCACAGCTGGAGGGTGCAGAGGTTTCCGATGAGCCTGTTGTCCGCGACGGGAACATTATTACGTCAAGAGGAGCGGGAACGGCAGTTGATTT
>CAMWRN010000305.1 GCA_947176675.1 uncultured Clostridia bacterium
GCATGATACTGCTTACGATCAGCATTTTCTTTCTTCCGAACACGTCCGCCAGAACTCCCGACGGTATCTCGAATATAAGGCTCGTGATGTGAAAAACGGTCTCCGCAACGCCGATCTCCACCAGACTGTAGCCTCTTGCCGCAAGAATTGCAACCCATGCGCCTGTAAGCGATAGATTTCCCAACACGGACGACGAATATAATTTTGATAATTGTTTCTTGATCTTAAACATAAAAAATCTCCTTAACCTAATTTAATGAGTTAAGGAGATAATGCGCCTATAGTAAATTTGCGGAAACACCTCGGCTGTGGTTAAATCTGAGTATGTTTATGACAAATTTTCCTGCAAAAGGGCGCACTATCCCCGTAAAAGGGAAAAATGGAACCTTTTGACAGCTGTAAATTTATCATTTTCCAAAACATAAGCTTAACCTCTGAATGACATTTGCATAATTTTACTTACAAAGTATATCATAACTTTGCGGTCTTGTCAATAATTTTTAACGGATATGCCGATACTTTTTTACTGTTCAGCAGCCTGCTTTTCCTTTTTGCGTGATGGAAGCTCCATAAGCACAGGAACAGCCGCTCCGACGAGAAGCAGAACGATACCGACTATGCCCTGTGCGTTAAAACGGAATTCCGCAGGAAAAATATGCGGCACAGAACCGACTATCAGTCCGATAATGAAGCAGTAAACACCCTGCCTGAAACGTTTCATAAGCGCGTTGATTATTCCTGCAGCTGCGAAGATACCCACGATTGCTCCCACGCCGAAGCAGAGAAGTATGGGGAAATCAAGTCCCGACACTGCGCCGATTATGGAATCGTACACTCCGAAAATTTTCATTATCATCGAGCCGCTCACTCCTGGGATTATCATTGCCACAGCGGCAATAAATCCCATAACAATGTAGACAAGCACGTCCCGCAGAGTCAGAGCAACACCCTCGGTGAACATACTTCCGCCGTCGCTTGCAAAAAGCATTGCTATCATAATGGCAAGTCCCGCAAGAAATGGTATAAGATTTATCGGGTTAATGCGGCTGCGCTCTTTTTTGCACTCCCGCATAACAGTTGGCAGACTGCCGATAATAAGTCCCATAAAGAAAAGCTGAGTAGGGACGTTGTAGGTCTCGAAAAGATAATCAAGAGCCACAGCCGTCAGAAAAATACCGATGACCATTCCCAAGCCCACAGGGATAAGGAAAGGCAGATTTTTTATCAGCTTTTTGACATTGGGAGTGATAGCCTCGATAAGCCTGTCGAAAATCTTAGTCACGACCGCTATAGTTCCGCCGCTGACTCCCGGAATGGCGTTTCCGATACCCACCGCAGCACCTTTCAGCACAAGAAAAATACTGTCCTTTGTTTTTGTGAAAAAATTCATATTCAACACTTCTCCGACAAATTTTTTTAATTACAAGAAATATTATTGCATATATTTGTCTGAAAAGCAAGCGTTTTCGCAAATTGTATCCGCTTTGTAATACAAGTGTTACAAACTAAAAAGGAGCTGCCGACCTGACAGCTCCTGTATATTTAAATTTATGGCTTTTCAGCACGCTGAATTATCCGGTGGTCTCACTCCAATCATTCAGATTTTCAGATAACTCTTAACGTATTTCATAGACACCGCTTCCTTTCAAGAAAACTGCGGAACGTCTTTGCTTATGCCATCGGACTCACTCCCTAAAATTCATATTCCTTTCGAGATGTTACAGAATGCCACATATAACATTCACTCCTTAGGAAAAATTTTTATCAAGAGAATGGGACTATGCCATTGGACTCACTCCTTAAAAATTGATTTCCAACCGACTCAGCTTATATAAAATCATAGCAACCGTCTCCAATCGGAAATATTTTATCGGGTAAGGGCATTGCGCCTCATTTTATGCCATTGGACTCACTCCTGCTTTTTCAGAATTTTTTAGGAAAAGTCTTTCTGATTACCATAATGACCACTCAATTTCTTTCGGACGAAACGTCCGTTATTTTTTCGGAAATCGGCAATTTTAAGCCGTTATAACTGTCCTGTCGGACTCACTCCCTTACGTTTATTTCTTAAAGATTCAGATCGTGATAAGCATACTCGAAGAATTTCATATGCATCCCTTCTTTACAGTTTTATTCCGAAGTTAAACTGACTGCTTAGGCGGTCTCACTCCTTTCATGCTAAATGAGCAAATTCTTTGTGCCTTTCAAAATGATCCTCATAAGACATCACTTCTTTCATGAGATTATCTTAAGAAAGTCTTTATCAGTACATTGGTCTCACCTTTTATATCAGAATCATCGCAGCCTTTTATGTAAATCCCTTTCATCGGGCGTTTGCATATAAAGGCAGTTCCGCATTGTGCATAAACTATCGGATATGAGGGTATAAAAATACCGCAATGCTCAGTTTACCGTTCCGTAATTTTCTGAGATATGCGGCTCGTTATTATACTTTAAGCGGACTGTCGGCTAATTGCCGCGATTCGGAGTGAAGCCCTTCGGCTTTGCATTTAGACTCCCGTATAATTCACTTTAAAGCATTGCTGCAAACGAGTCGCTGCGGACTGCCTGTGAAAACTGATTATCTGCTATTTCCATTGGACTCGCCATCCTTTCCGAGTGAATATTTTGAATTCCCGACCTTGCCGCGTTTTGAACTTTATCGTATTGCACGGTGTAAAACCGACAGGTTTTATCGGGTCCAAGCTCTATGAAAGACTGTCCGTTATGCGGTTTTTGTAGGGTCTGCCGTTCGTCACGGTTCATCGCCCCGCCGCTTCATTGGTACTTCTCTTTCATTGATTGTAGTATAACATATCTTTTGTGCAATGTCAATAGGTTTCCACACAAAATACTACACAGTATTTGTGCAATATTTTTGTGTAGTTTACATCTTGACATTTATGTGCAAAAGTTGTAAAATTAAATAGTTAGGTGCTTGGGCTGCCATATGCTGAAGCTGATATCCTGACCGAACTGACATCACCACTTTTTAAGGAGGTTCATTATGGCTGATAATTTTGACGATATGAGCATGGCTGCCGACCTTTACACCCTTGTGGACGAGGACGGCGTTGAACAGCAGTTTGACTGTCTCTTATAAAAATCTGACGCTGCCGCCGACTTAATAGGTGTAGATAT